>PFXJ01000014.1 GCA_002791595.1 candidate division Zixibacteria bacterium CG_4_9_14_3_um_filter_46_8 | reverse complement strand
TGTCTCTTACGATACACCTTTCATCTCCTTGTCGATGCGTGTTCGAATATATTCAATCTCGTTTTGATCCAAAGCAGTCATAATCGTTTTATAATCGGAATTTTCCATAAAATACCTTTCAAATTCATTTATCGAAAGATTATCGTATTGAAGATACCAAGCTCCCTTCAAGCCGCCCTCAGCCCCAACCGTTTCCAACAGTTCCTGAACCGACAACTGGTCATAGTAATTTGCATAATAATTTTCAGGAGATTTCACTGAAGTGGAATAACTACCCCAAATCACTATTAAAATAGATGCCGCCAATGCCGTAGCCAAGGAAAATACGTACCTGGGATTGAATCCAATTGATTTGGACTGAGCATCAAGTCTGTGATTTATATCGACGACTATCCCATCCAAACAAGAATCGTGTATCTCGCGAAGACGATCCGTCGCCAACATTCCGAACAGATTCTTCGTCGCCTGAAATTCCGATTCGCAGGAACTGCAAGTCCGAAGATGCTCCATTACTTCAGGAAATATATCGACCGGGACACCCCGCTCGATAATATAGATAGCGTATTCCTGACATTTCCGGCAGTTCACTCTCAAGCCTCTTTTCTTATCAGTACATTCGCATTGGGCATCTTGGAATCAGAGATTGAGTTCCGCAATTTCCTTATCGCCTGGAAGTAATTTGCCTTTACGGCTCCCTCACTTCTCCCTAAGATTCTGGCGATATCGGCATTAGACATTTCATCATAATAACGCATAACAAAGATGGCTCGTTGCTGGGGCGGCAATTCTCTGATAGCTCGATCCAACTGTGAATTAAGTTCGACAGCATTTAGCCTTTCATCGGATTTCATCATAGATTCCGGTTCACTTACCAAGTCAGAAACCGATGCCATATTACGGAATTTGTCACGTTTCATAAAATTCAAACTTACATTTATAGTGATGCGATATAACCATGTGAATAAATCAGATTCGCCTTTGAATCTTTTTAGATTCATGTAGGCATTCAGAAACACATCCTGCGTAATATCATACGCATCGTCCCTATTCCTTACTAGTCTCATAGCCGCGCAATAAACTCTATTCTTATGTTTAATAATGATGGCATTGAATGCTTTCCGATCACCTAAAATCGCCTGTCGAACTAAATTCCCATCCTCATTTACATTCATCATCTATTCCGTCGCATTGTTTTGACACATTTATAACTGGGAAGTTTAATCTATCAATCAAAAATACCTAACATTTTTGAATTGATCAGAAGAAGTAATTTGCTGATTTATGCTAAATTGTAAGAATAATGCCCACCGATAAGCCTTTCGATGATAAACTTTTACTCTTAATCTCTTTGGCTTTTCATAAGCATTGTTTCATACTTGCCAAAATCCTCCAGGATTTTTCCGGCGCCGCGTACGACGCACGTGAGGGGATCTTCCGCGATGAAGACCATTAAGTTGGTCTCCTGGCGAAGACGGCGATCCATACCATTCAAGAGCGCTCCTCCACCGGTCATAATGATGCCGCGGTCCAAAATGTCTGAAGCCAATTCCGGAGGAGTGTGTTCAAGGGCTTGCCGAACAGCTTCGACTATGGAGTCTATAGGTTCAGTTAACGCCTCCCGAATCTGGATTGATGAAACCATCAGAGACTTAGGGACGCCGGCAATTAGATCGCGCCCTTTGACCTCAATAGTCTCTTCCTCCTCAAGAGGGTAGGCCGATCCGATCTTCATCTTTATCTGTTCAGCGGTTCTCTCTCCAATCAGCAGGTTAAAGTTCTTCTTTATATAGTTGACTATAGCTTCATCCATCTCATCACCGGCGATACGGATCGACGTATTATTCACGATTCCATTCAAGGCAATTACAGCAATCTCAGAAGTTCCGCCTCCGATATCGATCACCATACAGCCAGAGGGTTGATCCACCGGCAATCCTACCCCGATGGCGGCCGCCATCGGCTCCTGAATCAGATTCACTTCCCTGGCCCCAGCATTCTCTGCAGAATCGCGCACAGCCCTTTTCTCGACCTCAGTTATTCCGGAGGGCACGCATACAACTATCCTTGGCTTCATAAGATACCTGTGCCGCACTACTCTCTTTATAAAATCCGCCAGCAGTTTTTCGGTTATCTCAAAATCGGCGATAACACCATCTTTTAATGGGCGGATAGCCATAATTTCACCCGGAGTGCGCCCGATCATATCCTTGGCTTTCTTTCCAACCGCCAAAACATTCTTGGTATGGGTGTCCACGGCAACCACCGATGGTTCATTTAATACAATCCCGACGCCACGGACAAAAACCAGGGTGTTGGCTGTCCCCAAATCTATCCCGATGTCATTAGAAACTAAATTAAAAATCGACATATTTTCTCCGCAAGAACTGTGACAACTGATAATAATTTCGCAATTTTACTATTATATCAGCCCTTTTTCAAGAACTAATTAGTCGAAATGAACAATTTTAATCCACTGCCCGATTATCATCAATATACTTATCTCCAAAATAAAAGTATCTTTCCTTAAGTTTGATGAAATTGGACCATTCTACTCCCTCTCTGGCTTCTTCATCAATTATTCGAGAGTAGGCATTCACCTGGCTGTCAAGCTGGTCAATCAGATGGAGAATGACCGCTTCTAATGTCAGAGGCACCACCGGCGAACCATTTTCCCTCTCGCCCTGATGCGAAAGCACCATATGTTGCACCTCCATCGCCAATCCTTCCGGGAAATTCTCGATCTTTTCGATTGCTGACGATACCAGATGGTGACCGATAGAGATATGTCCCTCAAGCCTCCCTTTCGCAGTGTAATCGATTTTGCCTGGAAATCCCAATTCGTAAACCTTACCTATATCATGTAGCATAACTCCCGATAGAAGGAGATCGCGATCGCATTTTGCGTAGATCCCAGCGACATAATCAGCGACTTGGAGCATATACAAAGTATGTTGAAGGAGTCCTCCGATAAAATCGTGATGCCATTTTTTGCCGGCTGGAATCATCTTAAATAGCTCAGCAAATTCCTCGTCACCAAAAAATCGCAGTAGCAGGGCTTTTAAGTATTGATTCTCGATAGTCGAGATTATCTCCTCCAGTTTTTGCCACATCTTATCTCTATTGTGGACCGAGGATGGAATGAACTGAGCGATATCGTAGCCATCCCTGACCACATCAATGTCATTCAAGCTAATCTGAATTTTACCCTGAAATAAACCTGCCAGACCAGTGATATGAACGATGTCCCCGGGTTTGAATTTATTTTGCCATTTGGGGTCACAGTCCCAGAATACTGCATTCACATTGCCTGATCGATCTGCCAACTTGAGGTCGAGTTTAAACCCTTTTGAGTATGAATTCAGCTCAGCGTTGATTACCGCAAATCGTGAATCGACTCCATCGCCTGCTTGAATATCCTTTATTAACCAGGTTTTCATCCGAAAAAGATGATATCAATCCTTGACGGATAAGTCAAGGCATTTGCTTTGGGCTCGCTATTCATTTTATCAGAAAAGGCTTGTAAGCCGTTTGCTAATGGCGTAATATTGTCAGCGGAGGAAATGTGAGAATTGCCACAAATTATATCCTTAAGGAACATATCGGTCCGTTTCTATTTGGATTAGCGGTAATCACCTTCGTCCTCATAATGGATTTCATCCTTGATATCTTGAATCTTATTATTTCCAAAGGGTTGCCAACGCTGGTTATTCTCGAAGTTTTCGTATTGAATCTGGCGTGGATGCTGGCATTATCCATCCCGATGTCGGTGCTGGTAGCGGTGCTTATGGCTTTTGGACGTCTTTCGGCTGATTTCGAAATTACCGCATTCAAAGCCTGCGGCGTATCATATCATCGCTTGCTGATCCCAGTGATTATCGCCTCGACTTTGCTTACGATTGCGATGATGTGGTTCAATGACAGGGTCTTGCCGGAGGCAAATCATAGGGCCCGAATTTTGATGTCAGATATCACCCGCAAGAAACCGGCCTGGAATATTGAACCCGGAGTCTTCATTGACAGTTTCCCCGGTTATCACATCTTGATTCAAAAAGTGGCCGCAGATCGAGTGCATGTCGAAGGCATCACGATTTATGAGCAAAAAGATCGGGATATCCCCAGAACCATTGCGGCGAAAAGAGGGATAATTGCATTTACCGCAGACCAGCGCACATTAAAAATAGATCTGCAAGATGGAGAAATCCATGAACCGGATCAAGATGACCCCGGCAAATACCGTCGACTCAAATTCGAGAATCAAAGCATATACATTAATGATACCGGCAATGAGCTTGTCCGCAGCGACTCTGAATATCGAGGCGATCGCGAACAGAATGTCTCGATGATGAGAGAATCTAATAAGAAGATAATGGATAAAATCGTATCAGCCCAGGATAATATTGTGGGCAAAATCAATCAGGCATTCGAATTCGTAAATATTGAGCTCCGAAGCTCCAAGGAATCGCCAAATCCCATCAACCTCGATACAGCATCGGGCTTACAAAGGATTATTGGTGAATTGAAAAAGATAGACAAGCATGTGAAATACGAGGTCCAAAACCTCAATGCATTCGAGCGTCAATACAATTCGATGCTCGTAGAGATTCATAAGAAATTTGCGATCCCAGTGGCCTGTATTGTATTCACTTTGCTTGGGGGACCATTAGGGGTACTCTCTCGTCGGGGAGGGATGGGCACCGGCTTGGGATTGAGCCTACTGTTCTTTGTGCTATATTGGGCATTTCTTATTGGAGGCGAGGAATTGGCCGACCGCAGACTAATTTCTGCATTCTGGGCCATGTGGGGCGCCAACACCATTCTCGGCGCAGCCGGCATCTACCTTCTCGTGAAAACTGTCCGGGAGACCGTTTTTATCCAGTTCAGGCCGCCTGATTTTCTTGCCAAAATCATTGATCATTTTTCGAATCGGATTCGATTATCTTGAGAATATTAGATAGATACATTGCCAAGAGATTTCTGACCACGCTTTCTTTTGCCCTAATCGCATTTATCCTGATTTTCCTGATTGTTGATTTAATTGAAAACCTTGACAAATTCATCGATAAAGGCGCGCCGGTCAAAGTTGTGATGATGTACTATCTGAATTATGTGCCATTCATCGTTGTCTTGACCCTGCCGGTGGCGATGCTGCTTTCAACCCTATTCTCATTGGGATTACTTGCCAGAAACTTCGAATTGACCGCGATGAAGGCCAATGGGATATCTCTTTATCGTATCATTGCGCCGGTATTATTAATCGGCATGATGATGAGCATTATGGTGTTTTTCATTGGTGACAAGCTCGTTTCGGCGAGCAACCGCAGAAAATCTGATATCAAGTCTGAGCATATAGACCATCGCAGCCAGGCCACTAAGGCGCTTAGCATAGACTTATTTGTAGAGGGAAGCAATGGAGTAATTTATTATATGAAAAATTACGACCCTAATTTGAAAATCGGTACCGGCATTTTGATTCACAGAATTGAGAATGATCGGGTCGTCGAGACAATCGAAGCCAAACGAATCAAGTATATTGGAAATATATGGATCGGTGAAGACGGCACCAGGCGCGTCTTTAGCTCAGACTCCATTTCAGTCCCAAACACATTTGAAATATTCGGCAAGATCCCCTTGACTGAATTTAATGAACCTCCTGAAGCTTTTGAGAAACTCAAAGAGAAACCATCGGATATGCCCTATTCCGAGTTAAAAAAGTATATTGAACTCAAGAAACGTCTTGGCAAGGATACGGCCCGCGAGGGGGTTGAATTGAATTTGAAAATATCTTTCCCACTTATGAATTTCATCATAGTAATGCTGGGGGCGCCTTTGGCGGCAAATCCTCGCCGAAGCGGTGCGGCGCTGGGATTTGCGACCTCCCTTATCTTCGGATTCATCTATTTCACCATCATTCGAGCGTGTCAATCCCTTGGGCAGAACCATGACCTTTCGCCGGTCCTGGCCGCTTGGCTTGGGAATATGATATTCTTCGCGGTTGGAATTGTTCTCATGATTAAAGCCCATAAATAATTACGCCCCGTCGTGGACAGGGCGTTTATATACTGCGAAAGCTTTTTATAACGTTAAAGCTTGACTACTCTCGAAGCCTGCAGACCCTTAGGTCCCTCAAAAACGTTATATTCTACTTCCTCTCCGCGCTTTAAGGATTTGAACCCATCGCTTTCGATTTTAGAATAATGAACAAAAATATCATTACCTTCCCTTTCGCCCTCGATGAAGCCAAAACCTTTGCGGTCATTGAACCATTTAACCCTCCCCTTGGGCATCAAATACAAACCTCCTCATTGAATGAAACTAAAGCCATTGATTTCGTCTGTAAGCTGTTAATCTTGCTTCGTTTCTGGTAATATCCATTGGTAGAACATCTAGTTGCGGTATTCAATCGCCACTTACCTTGATTATTTTATCGGAATTATCCGGCAATCCTTGAGCACTCAGTTATCCAATCGATCATAATTTCCTCTATTTGGCTCAGAATATTTTGTGCTAGGCGCCGATTAAAAGCCGGGCCAATAGAAAAACGCCGGGAGAAACCCGGCGCCCTCACGAATTACGGGATTGAGAATCTGCTTAATTGGTTTGATGTGACTACACGGCTAAGTGCCCATTTCCCATGAGGCAAGGTATTCCTTTTGCTCTTTCGACAATTGATCAATCCTGATCCCCATTGATTTCAGCTTCAGAGTTGCAATCTTTTTATCGATAACCTCCGGGATCGGATATACCCCTTTCCCCAATTTCGATTTCCCGGTGTAAAGATACTCGGCGGCCAGAGACTGATTGGCGAATGACATATCCATTACCATTGCAGGATGACCTTCGGCCGCCGCAAGGTTAATCAGACGGCCTTCCCCGAGCAGATATATCCTTTTGCCATTCTTTAGAGTGAATTCTTGAACCTCAGGCCTGATGAGACGATCCGATTTGCTAATCTTCTTGAGGCCCGCAATATCAATTTCGACATTGAAATGGCCGGAGTTTGCGATTATAACGCCATCCTTCATCTTGGGAAAATGCTCCTTCCGAATGACATTTATATCGCCGGTAACGGTCACAAATATATCACCGACTTTCGAAGCTTCAGCAATCGGCATCACATCATAACCATCCATTACTGCCTCGATCGCCTTGACCGGATCGACTTCAATCACAATCACCCTCGCTCCCATTCCTGATGCTCTCATTGCCAATCCCCGTCCGCACCATCCATACCCACAGACAACGAATCTCGATCCGGCAAGAAGAGTATTAGTGCACCGCAAAATTCCATCAATCGTCGACTGACCGGTGCCATAGCGATTGTCGAAGAAATGCTTGGTCTTGGAGTCATTAACGGCGATGATTGGATAAAGAAGCACCCCTTTAGATTCCATGCTCCTCAAACGAATGACGCCTGTGGTAGTTTCTTCTGTTCCCCCGATAATGCTTTCGATAAGGTGTCGGAATTTGCCATGAATCGTAGATACTAAATCAGCGCCATCATCCATAGTAATTTGAGGTTTATGCTCTAGGACTTGCGCGATATGCTTGTAATAAGTGGCGTTATTCTCGCCTCTTCTGGCAAATACGGAAATCCCGAAATCTTTGACCAGAGATGCCGCGGCATCGTCTTGCGTTGATAATGGGTTTGAGGCGCATAATCTCACATCGGCGCCTCCAGCCTTTAGGGTAATGGCCAGGTTCGCTGTCTCAGTAGTGACATGCAAACAGCAAGCCATTCTCAAGTTCCTTAGCGGTTTTTCTTTTGAAAAACGCTCCCGGATTATTCTTAGCACTGGCATATTGTTATCAGCCCACTCAATCCGTTTCCTGCCGGATGCGGCCAGCCTTATATCAGTAATATCGCGTTTAATCATCTGTGAATCTCCCTGTAATTCAGCTGTCCAATAGACAACCGAAATAGCATTAATATCCTATGACCACGATTTCATCTCATTAGCCCGATCAATTTTCTCCCACGAGAATTCTGGCTCGTTGCGTCCGAAATGGCCATAAGCGGCGGTCTTGCGGTAAATTGGACGGAGCAGATCAAGTGATTCAATTATTCCACGGGGCGTTAAGTCAAAACTATTGCGAACTAATTCTTCCAGGCGGGCATCATTCAATTTACCGGTGCCTTCCGTATCAATCGCGAGAGAAACCGGCTGTTCCACACCGATGGCATAGGCAAGCTGCATCGTGCATCTATTCGCCAAACCTGCGGCCACAATATTTTTGGCGATGTAGCGAGCCATATAGCTTGCGGATCGATCAACTTTCGTGGGGTCTTTCCCCGAAAAGGCGCCGCCGCCATGAGGAGCCCACCCGCCATAAGTATCTACAATAATCTTCCGCCCGGTCATACCGGTATCCGATTGCGGACCACCGATAACGAATTTACCGGTGGGATTGATGAAATACTTGGTAGTCTTATCGATTAGATTAGTCGGCAACACCGGCTTCACTACCTTCTCAATTATCTCATTTCTGGCCTTTTCGGTGATTCTCTTGCCATCGGCGTCGAGTATATCATCAGTATGTTGGGTTGATAAAACAACCGATTCAATCTTGTGGGCTTTGCCATCCCGATAGGCAACACTCACCTGCGATTTACCATCGGGACCCAGGTATTTCAGCATTTGTGATCTACGGATTTCCCTGAGATTAAGCGTCAATTTATGCGCCAAAGTGATGGGGAGAGGCATAAGTTCGGCAGTCTCATCGCAGGCATATCCGAACATTATACCTTGGTCGCCGGCGCCTCCCGCATCGACTCCCTGAGCTATGTTCTGGGATTGCTCCCCAATGGCATTCAGAACTGCGCAGGTTTCGTAATTGAATCCATACTTCGAGCTGGTGTAGCCAATCTCCTTGATGACTCTGCGGACCAAGTTCCCCATATCCGCATATCCTTTGGTGCTGATTTCACCTCCAACGATCACCAGTCCCACAGTGATAAAAGCTTCGCAGGCGACCCTGGACCCGCTGTCCTGAGAAAGAAGCTCATCTAATATCGCATCTGATATCTGATCGCATACTTTGTCGGGGTGACCTTCCGTCACTGATTCGGAACTGAAAACAAAATTGGAATTATTGAACAAATTCCCTCCTCGCTTATTTTAATGAATTATTAGCTATAACCTATCTCCGAGGAATCGCCTACATTAAAACGCCTGTATTGCATCTTAACCCGAGCATAATCCCCTATCAGAGAAAACTCCATTATACACTGATCAACCTCTGCCTTTTGCCCGATTATGGAATCCCTGATTATTGAATTGGCGATGGCCGCACCATCAGCCACAGAGACATTCGGACCCAATACGGAGTTAATGATTTCGGCGGTAGGAGAAATAAAGACCGGTGGCATGATCACCGAGCCCTTGACTGATGGAAAAAACTTAAGCTGACTCAGGAGAAACTGGTTCGTTGCAAGCAGTGTTTCTGGTTTCCCGCAGTCATACCATCCATCTACATCAAATACGCCTATCTCGACCCCCTTATCAATCATAATCTGGAGAGCATCGGTGAGCTGATATTCCCCCCTGGTCGTAGTTTTTTTCTCCATCATCTCATCCAGCGCTTCGGAGAGGAGATCAACATTTCTTATATAATATATCCCCACAACTGCCAGGTTAGATGTCGGGATTTCAGGTTTTTCTTTCAAGCGGACTATTTTATTGTTCTTAACTTCCGCAATTCCGAAGCGTCTTGGATCATGAACAACATGTGTTCCGATGGAGTTTTCGCCTGTGGCGATCACCTCATTCAAATCCGCATGATAAACGGTATCTCCCAGAATGATTAAAATCGGTTCGCCATCAAAATACGGAGCCGCCAGATGAATGGCATAACCGAGCCCCTTTAACTGCTCCTGTTCGACAAACCTGACCTTCAGGCTATAATTGCTATTCACATATTTCTTTATCATTTCCCCGAAAAAATTAATGATGATAATTACTTCCGAGACCTCAAGCTTGCTGACCTCATCGAGGATATGACCGAGGATAGGTTTTCCGGCGACCTGCAATAGCGATTTCGGAGTAGTATGAGTGTGTGGGCGAAGGCGTGAACCGATGCCCGCGGCGGGGATAATTACTTTCATAGAATTTTCATCCGTGACAATTCAAGAAAACGCCCTTGATTTTAACTCCTATTTTTCAATTCCCTCTTCAAGCGCTCGATTGCATCAATTGGGGTCGGATCACAGTCATTCAAAATCGCCAAATAGAAGCTACTAAAGTCCGCCAGCTGAATCAAGGAAAATATCCTCTCCAGTAATAATTCCCCTCTGCTCTGGATAATAAGCGTTTCTATCCCTCGTTCCTCAAGCATTTCACTGACAATATCCATCCGCTTCCGGATACTATCGTAATCATTCTGGTCACGAATTATCAACACAATCAGCTTATCTTCGTTGATCGCGAGCTTCTCAAAACCAACGAATTCGTTGTGATTCAATTCGGGAAATACGTTGCAGAATGCCAGCGACTTTGAATTTTCGCTCAATTGACCTTTGAACCTCAAAGAAACAGCATCGTAATGCTTTCTGGCGCTATATATGATGGGAATTCGATTATAAAGTTTTCTCGCTATGGATTTTGCAGGATTGCTCTTTTCATCGACACCGGGCAAGAACAAAGGTATCCGACCTTCAAGAAAATCAGCAACGTTTAGAAGCATGTTTTTCGATTCCGAGCAAATTCCAATTTTGGCTAACGCTATCAGAATCGGAAAGAATAGATAACCCAGAGCAGCTCGGGGCATAAAACCTTCAGGTATTTTTATGAGGGGTGTTCCGTCTTGTTGAGCTTTGAGACTAAGTTCACCGCCTGAGCTGATGACGATTATCTTCGCCTTTTTCCTCTTTCCCTCACTGTAGGCTGATAGGGTCTCCTCAGTACTGCCAGAATAACTGGCCACAATCACCAGCGAATTTTCATCAACAAATCCGGGCAAAGCATAATCTCGATGAACCATCATCGGTACCTTCAGGTCCTGCGACAGATAAGACCTCGCCAGATCTCCTCCGATCGCGGAGCCCCCCATACCAGCGACTACGATATTCAGGATCCTGCCGCTCAAAATTTGTGATGGTATGAACTCATATCCAACCGAAATTGCAGATCGGATCTGATCAGGGAACTGGATTAGCTTTGAAAACATATCATTCCCATCCAGTTTTTTAATCGCATCTAAATCGCCAAATTTCGCCATAAAGTAACCGACTCCGTTAGATCGGAGAACTCATTCCTTCAAATATTTCGGTCAGGAAGTTAGCCAGCAAATTCCTGACTTCTGAAGTTGACTCCATCTTTAAAGCTTGTTCCGACAGATGTTTTGCTTCTTCATAATTAACCTTCCTGATGATATTTTTGATTAATGGCAGAGAAGCATAAGGGGCGGACAGTGATGTGGCGCCAAATCCTATCAGCAAGGCGGCCGCCAGCGGATCGCCCGCCAGCTCTCCGCAAACGCTTACCGGGATGCAAGCCCTTTTTGCCGCATCAACGGTCATCGAAGTAAGTTTCAAGACCGCCGGATGAAAGCTCTGGAATAGGTCCTTAAGCATCTCATTTCCTCGATCAACTGCCAGTGTATATTGAGTCAGATCGTTGGTGCCAATAGAGAAAAAGTCCACATGTGATGCGATAACATCTGCGCTGAGCGCTGCTGACGGAACTTCAATCATCACGCCGAATTTGGTTAGGGCGTCAAAAGGTATTCCTTGATGCGATAATTCCTCCTGGACGTCCCGGAAAATCCTCAGCGCTATTTTTACTTCAGATAGGTCACAAACCATAGGTATCATAATCGAAACATTCCCATGCACAGTAGCCTTCAAAATGGCCCTGAGCTGGCTTTTGAAATATTCGGGAAGCGCTAGACTTATCCTAATCGCCCGCCATCCGAGAAATGGATTTTGCTCATAGGGCCTGCTCGTTTCATCAATGAACTTATCTCCGCCCAGGTCGAATGTTCTTATGGTCACCGGATTAGGAGCCATCTTTTTCACAATGGCACTGTAAACTCGATACTGCTGTTCTTCAGAAGGAAGACATCCATGAGTAAAATACATAAATTCGGATCGATAAAGCCCAATGCCCTCCGCCCCGACAGCGAGGGCCTTATCAACTTCCGAAATCAGCTCGATGTTGGCCAGCAACTCTACACGGTGACCATCAAGAGTCAAGGCGGGTTCATCTCTGGCTACTAAGAGCTGTTCGTGCTCACGTTTGAATTTCCTGCGCCGGTCGCGGTATAATTCATTAGTGACCCTGGTCGGACTCAGTATGATTTTTCCCTGATTGCCATCGAGGATAAGATCCATACCATCCTTCAGCAAGGAGTATTTCTCTTCGATGCCCAAGACAGCGGGAATATTGAGGGATTTTGCCAGGAGCGCCGTGTGCGAGGTTGCTCCTCCGGCGGCAGTGATTAACCCCAGCACTTTGCTCCCCGCCATCTGCGCAACTTCACCTGCACTTAACGACTTTGCAGCTATTATCGATGGCACCTCAACATCAATCGGGGACTGCTGCTTCATACCCCTCAGATTGCTCAAGACCCGAGACCTGATTCCTTTGATGTCAAAAACCCTCTGTCTTAAATAATCGCTGTCGGATGCCTCGAGGGAAGCGATTACCTTGCTGATGAGTCCATTATAAGCAAATTCGGCATTTAACCGATCTTTGCGAATGATGCTTTCCACCTCTTTGTGAAGTTCCACATCATTTACGCTCATAACGTGCGCCTCAAGAATCCCAGCCGCTTCGTCATCGATTTTCCCGCTTATATTCCTCTTGATCTTGGCAATTTCTGCAACCGATTCGTTCACCGCATCCCTGAATTTCTGGATTTCAGATTCTATTTCAGCTTGAGGGATAATCTCGCGCTTGATAATGATTTTATCCCTCCTTAAGACAAATAGCCTGCCGACGACTATTCCAGGCGCCCCGGCTATCCCAAGAATTACGGTTTCACTACCGCTGTTTATTTCTGAATTATTGTTCACCGAATCGTTCTACAAATAATTTGGATAAAGTTTCAATGGCTTGATTTTCATCTTCGCCGACCGCCCGCAAAGTAAGCCAACTTCCCTTTTCCGCGGCCAGCATCATCACACCCATAATAGATTTGCAATTCACTTCAATGCTGTCCTTGAGGGCAAGGATTTCAGAACTAAATTTTGTGGCCGTAGAGACCAGCATCGCCGCCGGACGCGCATGCAATCCCAATCTATTTAACACCTGTACTTTTCGTTCCTGCAATCTCAATCCCGCTTTGAAAATACTCAGACTCTGGCATAACGCTTTCCGGGAAGTGTACGGACATATCCGGATAACTCCATTTCAAGCAATAGCCCCAGTAGTTTGGGCATTGCCACAGATACGAGCGCCGCCAATCGATCGATTTGAACCCCATTCTCATCAAGATTCTGATAAATCAACTTTTGATCCCCGTCGAGACTTTCCATCTTCCTTTTTTCGGATTGCGAAATAGGCGGCGTCTTGAACTGAATCCGAAGCTCCTCCAGGATATCTGCAACTGAAGTTGTCATCTTAGCGCCGGATTTAATTAGCTTATTGGTGCCTTCACTTGATGCCGAATTCGCCGGGCCAGGTACCGCAAAGACTTCCCTCCCCTGGTCCAAAGCATGTCTGGCCGTCAACAAAGCGCCACTTTTCTGAGCAGCTTCAATGATTACCACTCCCGCAGAAATTCCGCTTATGATTCTGTTCCTTTTAGGAAAATTCCCTGCTTCCGGCGGTGTGCCCGGTTTGAATTCGGTAATGGCGCACCCGGATCGAATAATTTTTTCATAGAGCTGCTTATTCTCCGACGGATAAATTATATCAAGGCCGCATCCCATTACGGCTATGGTCTTGCCTCGATTTTCAATCGCAGTACTATGGGCAACAGAATCAATACCTCTGGCGAAGCCCGAAACAATGACCATACCGGCTGCGACCAATTCGGCGGTGATTCTTTCAGTCATTGACTTGCCATATGAAGAGGCTTTGCGGCTTCCTATTACGGCCACGGATGGGGCATTTGCCGACGGCATATCACCAGCGAAATATAATACTGGAGGCGGGTCATAGATTTCTCGGAGTTTTCCCGGATAATCCGCATCTTCCATGGTCACGATTTTGATTCCGGCGTTGGATAATTTAGCCAATATCTTCTGGACTTC
Organism: candidate division Zixibacteria bacterium CG_4_9_14_3_um_filter_46_8; assembly: GCA_002791595.1. Classification (GTDB taxonomy): domain Bacteria; phylum Zixibacteria; class MSB-5A5; order UM-FILTER-46-8; family UM-FILTER-46-8; genus UM-FILTER-46-8. The sequence goes on along the minus strand of PFXJ01000014.1, from coordinate 4,620 downwards.
AGCGCAGTCATACCCTCGTTTTATGGACTCAGCCATCTTCCTGGAGATGCGGCCCACCTCGGCCAATACTTCCACCTCCGCATTGAAAACATCGGAAACTCTTTTGAAATGCTTTAGCAGTCGGTTAAACCGCACTTCCCCAATTCCGGGAATGAGGCTCAAACCCAGAACATCAACGATATGCTTACCGTATGGATTGTCTTGAATGCTCGACTCGTTCACTTAATAGCTCAATTAATTGAGGCAATCCTTGTCCAGAGATGGCGGAAATTGGGTTTGGTGCGATACCATTTGATTCCAAGAATGCAACACCATGGAGGTCTTGGATGCCAGTATCAATCTTATTCAATGCCACCAGAAATGGCTTGCTTAAGAGACCGGGATTGTAGGATTTAAGCTCCTTCTGGAGCTGACGGAATGTATTCTCCACATCTTGGTTTACGATATCGATAAGATACAAAAGAACAGAGGTTCGTTCAATATGCTTGAGAAAATTTATTCCCAAGCCCTTGCCTTCGGAAGCGCCCTCCACCAGCCCCGGTATGTCCGCCATCACAAAGCTTCTGTAATCCCGATATTTTACAATTCCCAGTACAGGTGACAACGTAGTGAAAGGATAATCGGCAATCTTGGGCCTTGCCGATGAGATTCTGGATATTAAAGTAGATTTACCCGCGTTTGGCAATCCCACAATCCCGACATCAGCCAGCAACTTCAATTCCATCGAGATCTTTCTGCACTCTCCTTCTTTGCCAGGAGTAGCCTTCCGGGGAGCGCGGTTGACGGAAGACTTGAAATGATCGTTTCCCTTTCCGCCTCTTCCGCCAAATGCCGCAATTACACTTTGGCCCATTTGAGAGAGATCCGCTATGACTTCGCCGCTCGATAAATCCTTGATAATCGTGCCTACCGGAACTGGAATAATACAATCATCCCCGTGTCTGCCACTCCTCAACGAGCTTCCACCCCTTTCACCGTGCCCCCCATTAAATTCCCTCCTATAATTAAAGTCATGGAGAGTAGATATATTTTCATCGGCTCGAATAACGATATTTCCACCTTTTCCTCCATCTCCTCCATCAGGCCCGCCTTTGGGCACATATTTCTCGGTCCTGAAACTGACCAATCCATTACCCCCGTTGCCGCCAATTACTGTTATCTCGACATAATCAATAAACATGATAGATAGTCACAATAAATTTGAAATTATATCTTTTTGGGGGCCCCAAGTATTTTTCTAAGGCTGGTAGAAAGCATTCCAATCTCAATCCCACGATTCAGGATGCCATCGTAAGCCACTGAAATCCGGCCAGTCTCTTCAGATATTACAATCACAACGGAATCGCTTTCTTCGCTCAATCCGACCGCCGCTTTGTGGCGGGTTCCATAAGATTGATGAAAAACTGGATTTTGCGTCAGCGGCAATGTGCATCCCGCCGCGGCGATATAATTGGCTTGGATTATGATAGCGCCATCATGCAAAGGGGTATGAGGGGCGAAAATTGTCACAATCACTTCAGAGGAAATTTCAGCGCCCAGCTTTTTGCCGGTTTCGATCACATGATTCAAACCAACACTTCTTTCAAAGCATATCAGAGCGCCCCATTTCCGCGCAGAAAGTTGCTCCGCTGCTCTGCAAACTTCATCCAGGATATTCCTTGATTCCGTTTTGAATAGCTTTCTGAACATTCGGTTTTGCCCCATCTGCATTAATGCCCTTCTCAATTCCGGCTGGAACACTATCACCAACACAATAATACCAACAGTAGAAATGTTCGTAATCAACCACTTCAGCGCTTCAAACTGGAACCAAAATGCTATAAATGCGGTCAAGAATAGAAAGAGCAGGCCCATCAGGATCTGCAATGACTTAGTTCCACGCATCAAAGTCAGCAACTTATAGATGAAAAAACTTACAATAAGGATATCGATCAGATCGATAAATGTGAATTTGAGAAACGCTATGTGAAAAAATTCTATCATCATCAACGCCGATTCAGGGCGGTAATCATCTTCAAGGCAGCCAATGTTTCTTTTACATCATGAACCCGCAATATGTCAACACCATTTAGCGCCGAAAAGCAGGCGACCGCCAGGGAACCCGGCAATCGATCATTGACATCTGCTCCCGTCAGATCGCCAATGAATGATTTTCGTGAAGCACCAATTAACACCGGCTTATGAAGCTTCTTGAAAGCCCCAATTTCCTTAAGTAATTGCAGATTGCCTTCCACCGTCTTCCCGAATCCGATGCCCGGGTCGATGGCGATCATCAATGGATTTACTCCAGCTTGCTGGGCAACATCCACCCGTTCTGACAGAAACCCGGAAATCTCCTTAACAATGTCACTATAATGCGGATGGCTCTGCATATCTTTGGGGGTTCCCTTCATATGCATAAGGATTAAACCGACTTTGTTTCTCACAACTGTGCCGATCATCTCCGGATCGAAGCGGAGCGCAGAAATATCATTTACAATTTCAGCGCCGAGGGAAATCGCCTCACCAGCGACCCTTGACGAAGTAGTATCGACCGATATGATAATATCAGTTTCAGCTCTCAGCTTTTCAATTACTGGGCAAATCCGATCCATTTGCTCCTCTGGACCGACAGATTCTGAGCCAGGACGGGTCGATTGGCCTCCGACATCCAACATATCCGCTCCATCGATGGCCAATTGGATACCCAAAGCTACCGCTTTCTCTTGGTCAAGATACTTCCCTCCATCATAAAACGAATCGGGAGTGATATTCACTATGCCCATTATTAAGGGGAGGCCAATTTTCTTGAATAAACTTAGCTCACGCTTTGAATCGGTCTTAGCGTTTTTCAAAACAAAATCCATAGGCTTTCAAAAATCAGGGATGACGGTTGCTGTTAATCAGAAAGAGGGCTTCCTCACGAGTGGCTTCCCGGCGGAAGGCGCCGCGGATAGCCGAAGAGATAGTTCTCAGTCCGGGCTGATGCAAATTACGCATAGTTAAACAAAGCTGTTCAGCTTCCGTTATGACGAAAACCCCCAACGGCTTCAAAACTTCCATTATTACATCGGCAATCTCACCAGTGAGTTTCTCCTGGATTTGGGGCCTCCTCGCCAGACAATCCACCATCCGTACTAATGAGGAGAAGCCTGTAACACGATTAATGTTAGGAATATATGCAATGTGCACTTCGCCGAAAAAAGGCAACAGATGGTGTTCACACATGGAGTAGAATGAAATGCCTCTGGCGATTATCATTTCCTCCTGATTGGAGGCAGTGAATATTTTTATATATTGCCGTGGGTCCCGATAGATATTGCCGAAGAAATCTGCATAGAATTCGGCGACGCGCCGTGACGTTTCCCGCATCCGATCCCCATCAATCCCATCTCCCAGACCAGCAATTAATTCCTGGACACCCTTAACGATTCGCTCTTGATCAATCATCGGTCGGGTCGTTTAGGTGCACCGGTTCCAACGGATCTCCCTTCATAATGAGGTCGATCTGATGACCATCGAGAATTTCACGTTCAACCAAAGTGCGGGCCAATTTGTGCAGAGTATCGATATTATCCGAGAGAATGCGATTGGCCTTATTTTCAGATTCAAGTATTATTCTCCTCACTTCCTCATCTATGGCCTCGGCAGTCTTCTCGGAATAATCTCTCCTCTGACTGATCTCTCGTCCAAGAAATATCTGCTCTTCTCTCTTGCCAAAAGTGAGTGGTCCCAATCTCTCCGACATTCCCCATTCACAAACCATTTTTCTGACCAGCACCGTCGCGCGTTCGAGGTCATTGCCGGCACCCGTTGTATAGTGGTTGAATACTAATTTTTCCGCCACTCTGCCGCCAAGAGTATAAACGAGGCGGGTCTCTAAATATTCTTTGGAATGCGTGTGACGTTCGTCGAAGGGGAGATAATGCGTGGAACCCAATGATAATCCACGCGGGATGATGGTAACTTTATGCACCGGATCAGAACCCGGCATCAGCTTTGCAAGAAGCGCATGACCAGCCTCATGATAGGCAGTCGTTTTTTTCTCATCATCAGAAATCACGAGGCTCCGCCTTTCCACACCCATCATCACCTTATCCTTGGCATCCTCAAAATCGACCATCGTGACATTCTTGCGGCTGCGTCTGGCCGCTAACAATGCGGCCTCATTGACCATGTTCGCAATATCGGCGCCGGATAAGCCGGGTGTGCCTCGCGCCAAAACCGAGAGATTGACATCGTCCGCCATTACTATCTTCCTGGTATGCACTTTAAGAATCCCTTCTCTCCCCTTGATATCAGGGCTGTCAACCACTATCTGCCTGTCAAATCTGCCCGGCCGTAGAAGCGCCGGATCCAGCACATCGGGCCTATTGGTGGCCGCTATAAGAATTACTCCTTCATTGGATTCAAAACCATCCATTTCCACCAAAAGCTGGTTTAGAGTCTGCTCTCTTTCGTCATGACCGCCCCCAAGTCCCGCCCCACGGTGACGGCCCACAGCGTCAATCTCGTCGATAAATATAATGCATGGCGCATTTTTCTTTCCTTGATCAAACAAGTCCCTGACCCTGGATGCGCCCACGCCCACGAACATCTCCACAAAATCGGAACCAGACATACTGAAAAATGGAACTCCTG
>PFXJ01000079.1:19058-24585 GCA_002791595.1 candidate division Zixibacteria bacterium CG_4_9_14_3_um_filter_46_8 | reverse complement strand
GATAGGGAGCCGGAAGAGTCTGAACTTCATCAAGTATTATGACGCTATTTGCCATATTATGGAGCTTTCTACACCGGCTCGAGCGATTGGCAAAAAGAGATTCAAAGAATTGCACATTCGTTGTCACAATTATGGGAGCATCCCAGTTTTCAGCGGCCAGCCGCGAGCGGTGATCTTCATCCTCCGGCTCAAAATTGCTGTGATGCTCAAGAACAGAATCATCGCCGACCATGGAACGGAACACCTCGGCGTTTTGCTCAATAATGCTGGTAAACGGGATCACGTAAATGATTCTCTTTAGCCCATGCTTTGCGGCATGTTTCAATGCAAAAGCCATCGATGAAAGCGTTTTTCCACCACCTGTCGGCACCGTCAAGGAAAACAACCCCACTTCCCTATCTGCCGCAGTTAGGCACTGATTCAGCACAAGTTCTCTCTTTTCATTGACTGGCGATAAAGGGGCGGATTTTCTCATTGCCTCAAGATTCTTAAAGAAGACGGCTCCCAGTTCAGGAAGCGACTTGTATTCTCCTCGATATTGACCCTTCTTGGGATCCATAAACGCTTCGGTGTCGAGAAAATCTCCATCAACCAAACAGGAATATAGCATCCTGATGAACAGGCTGAATTGAACGCCGGTTCGCTCATAGTCTGGTACAAATGGCAATGATAGAGGCGACGATAGAGTCTCTGGTTCCAGTATTGATTTTGGGCAATTACTGTAATCGGGAATGATTTTCTTAAGGCGCGATCGAAGACAGGAATCAGGGGAAATGCCGTCAGGGAGTCCGCCATGATGTCCAGCAATTACATAAGCGATCGCTTTTCCGAATCCCTTTTCCTTTATCATTTCAGCCGCATGCTGAGCTCCGGCGGTAGAGTGATCAACCTTTCCGGTGGCTTCAATATGTGCATTACCACCATCAGTAGCACTGATTCTTTTTTGAAATTCCGATGAGTATTTCCCTATGTCATGCCATAATCCGGCGAGATTCCCCCACTCGCGGCAACCGAATTCCAAAGCCATTTTCGAAGCCAAAGAAGCTGTTTGAAGCAAATGGTCAATCAGACATTGATATGCGCCATCATCATTGATGTGTGCCATTGGTTCAGGATCCATTATGTTTACCCTCACAGTGTGAAAATTATATCGAGGCTTCTCCTTGAAGTCGTTTCTGGAAAAGACACCCATACTTACCAAGGTCATGCAATAATCCCGCCAGTTTCGCTTCTTCCTGCGCTCCGAAAGCTGAGGCATATTCGAAAGCCAGATTCGCCACGTCCTCTAAATGCGACTTGAGGAGGTTAACTCGCCCCAACTTGGCATCACTATGGGACAGCCATTGTCTCTTCTCTCCTGAGTCACCCATCTAATTCTCCTAATGACAAATTAGAACCTTGACAGACTAACGGTGATCGTCGTGTCCAAGCCGTCAAGCTATCGCCGCCTGCTAATATTGTCAAGGGGGAATTTGACACACTACTCCAGGCACTTACTGAATGTCTTCAGCGTGTACGTGCTCTGGAGAGGATGTTGGTCTAAAGGATCGCTGTTTGATCTTGGCGGCTGCGACCGGCTCCTCTGGGTCATGGTTTCATTAAGGTGTCTGAATGGTCTTGGCCTCGGAGCGACGCCTCTATCCCAAGGTGAAGCTGATCAGAAAAGTTTTGTATTTTGTGCAGTCAACGTTCCTCCCTATTTTCTTTATGGCCTCTTCTCTAACAAAGGCCTCACTGTTTTCGCCTGCAGCAAATGGTGCTCTTGAAATAGAATTCGCGCAGCCAACCTTCCATTCAAAATTCATATCGCCTAAATAATATTCTCTCAGTTATTGATTATCAGGCTATCTTAATCTATATTATCCTTACCGGATTTCGATTTCAGTAGCGTAGAGAGCGATGCTCATAAAGTCTCAATGAAAGGAATTTTGGAGAATCTTATGTCGGATGCTTCCATATCAGCGACAATCAATATCCTTTACTTGTCAGAAATGAATCATAATAAACTTATGTTTTTAGAAAAGAGATTTGAAGATGAGGAAGTCGTAAAACGCCTATGGGAAAAAGATGCATCTCTATGGACAGATGATTCAAAAGCAAAGGACGGCATAATTAAGAGACTCGGATGGTTGGACGTAATACCGAAAATGCAGACGGCAGTTCCGGAATTGATGATTTTCGCAGAGGAGATTAAATCGAATGGATTCGAGACGATTCTTCATATGGGCATGGGCGGCAGTAGTCTCGCGCCGGAAGTAATCGCCAAGCGGCTGACCTCGGGAGAAGTACATTCAGACAACCTCAATTTTCCGCGCTTCATAGTTCTTGATACTACTGATCCGGATGCGATATCGGACATTGAGGAAAGAATCGATTTGCGCAAAACATTATTCATCGTCGCCAGCAAATCCGGGGGAACCACCGAAACCGATTGCTTCTATAGGTATTTCTTCAACAAATTAGAAACCATCGTTGGAGCTGAAGCGGGCCAACAGTTCGTGGCTATCACCGATCCTGGCTCCGATTTAGAAAATACTGCGATGGATAAGAGATTCCGTCATTGCTTTCTAAATTTCAGCGACATCGGTGGCCGCTACTCGGCCCTATCTTACTTCGGATTGGTTCCTGCCGCCGCCATGGGTCTTAACATCAAGACTTTTCTCGATGACGCCGCAAAAGCGGCACAAGCATGCGCCATCGAGAGGCCAGTGAGCCGAAATTCCGGCGCCTTGCTTGGTATCGCTATGGCTATGCTGGCGCAAAATGGTCGAGATAAAATTACATTTATTTTCGGGCCAGAATTGCAGCCATTCGGCGACTGGCTGGAGCAATTGATTGCCGAGAGCCTCGGAAAAGAAAACAAAGCCGTGGTGCCGATAACTGGAGAAAATATTTGTAATCCTGAGATTTATGGAGATGACAGGTTTCTGATATCCTATTCGGGTCAAATCAAATATAGGTTCTCCCTTCGGCAATTGCATGACTCAGGGCATCCAATGATTTCCATCAGTACCGAAGGGCGTTTTTCATTGGCGCAGGAGTTCTTCAGATGGGAGTTCGCCACGGCAGTCGCTGGGGCAGTTCTCAAGGTCAATCCATTTGACCAACCGAATGTGCAGGAAAGCAAAGAGATTACGAAAGAGGTGTTGAAGCGATTTGTAGTATCAGGAATTCTTGAAACGAGAAATCCAATCCTGGAAGACAAGCATATATCCTTATTTGGAGATTTCTCGGGAACTTCATTAAGAGCAATTCTTACATCATTTCTTGAAACGCTTCGTCCAGGGGAATATGTGGGAATGATGGCATTCATAAATCCCAATCAAAAAAACAGCGGTATATTGCAACAAATCCGCCACCAACTTAGGGACAAATTTAGTGTGGCAGTAACTCTCGGTTTCGGTCCACGTTTCTTGCATTCCACTGGACAGATGCATAAGGGCGGCCCGGATAACGGAATCTTCATTCAGATAACTGGCGACAAGACATGCAAATTGCCAATTCCGGGTAGGGAATATGGTTTTAGTGACCTAATCAATGCTCAAGCCGCTGGCGATTTTCAAGCTCTTAAAATGCATAACCGTCGTGTAATTAGATTGCATATCTCGGGCGATCTCTTTTCAGGGCTGAAACAATTACAAGAGGCGATTCAGGACATTTGATTCGCTCCCACCCTTCACATCCGACATTCCCACCAAAATAATTGCACGCTAAAGCCCTTGACTTCGGTATTCTTTACGGCATAAATTGTCTGCCAAAAGACACCATTGTCAATTCGAATTGTCCGAAAGGATTTTGGTTGCGTTTATTCTTTAATCTTATTTTGCTAATTCAATTATTCATGCTGTTTGCCCCAACTGCATTCTGCGTAGGCGATCCTGTGGTCGATAGTATTGTGATTCGAGGCGTCAATGAAATTCACAATGAGAAATTCCTTGATGCGGTGGCTACATTCAAGACAATGATTCCGCTTCGGCCCGGCACTCCCATGCCTTACTTTTATATTGCCGCTACTTACCTTGCGCTCATTTCGGAATATCGCAATCCAGAATACAGAGATGAATTTGAAGCATATATTGATTCTGCTGTTGCTATAGGAGAAAAAAAGGCGGAAACTGAATTCGGGACCGATGAAGATTATTTTTATTATGGCGGCGCACTCGGCTATCGGGGGATTTACAAATCGGAAAAAGGCGATTGGTGGGGCGCCTTTAAAGATGGCGCTCGCGCACGGGGGAAATTGGAAAGGGCTTTGGTAATCGATTCCACCAACTATGACGTTTATTTTGGATTGGGCGCTTATGATTATTGGCGCTCGGTAAAAACCAAAACCTTCTGGTGGCTTCCCTTTTTCGGCGATAAGCGCCAGGCGGGAATCAAAGAAGTTTGGATAGCGGCCGAGAAAGGAAAATACTCTCAAATCGAATCCAAATACGCGCTGATACGAATATACCATGAAGACAGAAATTGGAAAGCGATGTTTGATTTATGGTTCGGGAAATTGGAAACCGTTAATCCCAATGATCCTTTTTCATTATGGTGGTTATCTGATGGATATGCGCAACTTGGGCAGTGGGCGAATTCAGAAAATGCTTACGGCCAATTGCTGAAAACCATCCTGGCATCTCCATTCTATCATCCCAATGCCGAATTAGAGCTTCGCTATAATATTGCTTTTGCGCAAAATAGGCAGAACAAATCACGGGAAGCGATTGATAACTTGAAGCAAGCAATCTCTCTCAATGATAGAATAATTGATTTTGGCAGTACTCCAGAATTCTTAAAAAAATCTAAAGAACTGCTTAACCAGATTGACAAGACCATCGATTATTCTCATTAGGGCAATCTGGGGACCTGTCAATTGGGTCGATTCTAAATTAGTGTGAAACACAAAGATCAGACTAAGGGCAGTATCCTCGGATGCATTTTGAGCATTGGACTTCATTCAATGCTCGGATTTCCTGCCACCAACCTCTATGATATTATTGATATGTTTGGGCGGCAAGATTGGGCCGCGATTATGTGGCGGCTGTCACCCTTTTCCTCTCTTTTTATTGGGTTATTTATTCTGCCAATCAAATTGCCGGCAGCGGTTCATTGGCATTGACATCGCGACGGTATGGCGAAGGCAACATTGATGCAACTGAAGTTGCCATAAGGGAAGCGATTTTGCTGAAATGGATTCTGGCCATTGCATTCGGTAACAAAAGAATGCTTGACAACAACTTAAAGATAGCCTAAAATTTCATTATGGATAAGTTGAACCTGCTGTGTGAATTTGTCATGAGATTTCATAGGTTTGATGTGTGCGGTGCATCTTGCCTTAACCCAAATTTACAGGAGGGAGATTGAAAGAATATCTATTGGAAACAATCAAATATCTAAAGAGAAAAAGGGTAGATTACGCTGACATAAGACTTGTTTCCATGACCCGGGAATCAATAGATGTTAAAAACGGAGTCGTTGAAGGCTTATCGAGCCATGAGGATAAGGGTTTTGGGATCCGCGTTATCTCCAATGGCGGGTG
>PFXJ01000079.1:0-18984 GCA_002791595.1 candidate division Zixibacteria bacterium CG_4_9_14_3_um_filter_46_8 | reverse complement strand
GGGATTCGCATCAAGTTCCATCATCTCGCCGCCCGAATTGAAGCGAATTGCCAATCTTGCAATAGAGGTCGCAAATGCCTCAGCTACTACTATCAGGGAGAAAGTTCATTTGGGGGAAGTGGAACCTTATGTAGATTATTATGCGACCCCTTGCCAGGAGGATCCTTTTGAAATTCCTTTGGATGAAAAACTCGATATATTGATTCGGACTACGGAAGCTCTTGGGACTCATAAGAGTATCAGGGCCACCGAGGCGTTTATGACATTCTGGAGAACGCATAAATTCTTTTTATCCACAGAAGGAGCCTTCATAGAGCAGGATATAATGGAAAGTGGCGGCGGATTCAGCGCCACTGCGGTCGGGAATTCTGATGCTCAAAGACGATCCTATCCAAATTCGCTGAGGGGCGATTACTCAACGGCAGGATATGAATTTATCCGTGAGATGCAATTCTTATCGCACACTGAAAGGGTTCGGGATGAAGCAGTGGCGCTACTCAAAGCGCCTCCCTGCCCTTCCTTGGAAGCCACTATCATAATCGACAGTTCACAGATGGCTTTGCAAGTTCATGAATCATGCGGGCATCCGACTGAACTTGACAGAGTTCTTGGCACGGAAATTTCGCTGGCGGGAGGTAGTTTCTTGACCTTGGAGAAACTCGGCAATCTGAAATATGGCTCGCCGATTGTGAATATAGTCCAGGATGCCACGGCGCCGGGCGGACTCGGCACTTTTGGATATGACGATGAAGGTGTGAAGGCTCAGCGAACCGATATAATCCGAAATGGAATTTTCACCGGATACTTGACTTCACGCGAAACCGCACCAATAATTAATGGCAAATCGAACGGGTGTATGCGTGCCGACGGCTACAATAGAATACCATTAATAAGGATGACCAATATCAATCTTGAACCGGGGGAAGGCACCCTGCGAGACCTTATTGCAGATACCAAAAAAGGATATTATTTTGACATAAATAAGAGTTGGTCCATCGATGATAAACGTCTAAATTTCCAGTTCGGCGTCGAAGCGGCTTGGGAAATCACCGATGGCAAGCTGCGGCGGATGCTGAAAAATCCGATTTATACAGGAATTACTCCAGATTTCTGGAATAAATGCGATGCGATCTGCGGCAAGGCCGAATGGCATATTTGGGGAATACCGGGTTGTGGAAAGGGGCAACCTATGCAAACTGCGCATGTCGCACATGGTGCTTCTCCAGCAAGATTTAACGGCGTAAAGATAGGGGTGTCCAAATGATTGGCAAAGATAGAATATTTACTATACTCAACGGAATCCTGAAGAAATCACCTGCTGAGCAAACTGAAGCGGTATTTTTGGGAACGTCTTCCGGTCAAACCCGTTTCGCTAACTCATATATCCACCAAAATGCCTATGAATCATCTATCCGGATCTTCTTTCGCGCTGTGGTAGGAAAGAAAATTGGAGTGGTCTCCACAAGCTCCATGCTCAAAGATGATCTGAATAGCGCCCTGCTCAATGCTTATAATATCGCTATGAATCAATGTGAAAATCCAGATTTCACTGAGCTCCCGAGCCAGGCAGTGTATCAAAGGGTTAAATCCCATTACTCTGAAACCGCCAAATTCACGCCAATGCAAAGGGCCCACAAGATCAAAATGATTTTCAATAAGGCAACAAAACAGCATTTAACAGTGGCGGGCAGGTTTTTTACCAGCGAATTAGAAGTTGCCGTTGTCAATACCAATGGAATTGAGGCGTATCAGCCCTTGACATCGGCGGCGGTCAATGTCACCATTATGGGCGATAACTCTTCCGGTTACGCTGAGGGATTATCAAGAGATGTTAGAAAGATCAAATTCGACCGAATTGCTGAAACCGCCACTCAGAAATGCCTTGATTCTGCCAACCCGATCGAAATCACTCCAGGCAAATATAATGTTATCCTTGAACCCAAAGCTGTCGCTGAGATAATTGAATGGATGAACTACACGGGATTCGGAGCCAAACGCCTTGAAGAAGGAACCAGTTTTTTAAGCAATCGTGCTGGCAAGAAAGTTATGGGAGAAAACATCTCCATCTATGATGATGGCCTGGATCCGGATGGCCTTCCTATGCCTTTCGATTTCGAAGGCGTCCCGAAAAGAAAAGTGGTCTTTGTTAAAAAAGGATTGGCGGGAAATGCAGTTTATGATACTATCAATGCCAACCGTGCCGGTGTCAAATCCACTGGCCACGCCCTGACTCCCGATTCATCTGGAGAAACATTCAGCCTAAATACGTTTGTAGCTGGCGCGAAAAATTCGCTCAGTAGCATGATCTCGAAGACCGAAAAAGGAATTTTGGTAACACGATTTCATTATGTCAATGGCATGCTGGACACCAGAAAGGCGCTGATGACCGGAATGACTCGTGATGGCACTTTCCTCATCAAAAAAGGCAAAATAGTCAGCGGCATAAAAAATCTGCGATTCACCGAGAGTATGCTGCGAGCCTTTTCTCAAGTGAAAATGATAAGCAGGGATCGTCAGGCAATAAACACTTGGTGGTCTGATGTAGGATGTATCGTAGCGCCTACAATGCTCATAACTGGGTTTAATTTTAGCGGAAAGACCGAATTTTAGTAATTTTGTCCATTTTTTCAAAAGTGATTTGATATACAAAAGAGGAGGAGTGCATTATATGAATGCTATGAAAATATTTTCAATTGCCATTGTGGGATCGATGGTAATAGCTTCTTCCGCTTCCGCGATGACGATTTTGGGAGCGAGGCTTAGCTTCAGCAACTCGGAAATGCTTCCTTACCAATACAGGATAGACATGCCAAATAAATTCGTAGGTGTCTATGTCGGACAATACTGGACTGCAAATGAGTTTATTTATCTTGGCGCTCAATATGACTATTATAAATATTCACAGGGTAATAGCACCCACGTAGTAATGAAGGGCAGGATATTCAAGCCATTTCTTGGATTACGTCACTATTTCCGGCCTCATGAGAAAAGCAAGGTAAGTCCATTTCTGCTCGCCGAGGTTTTCAAAAACTATGCGATGTTTGAAGACAATTCAAACGATTACTACCCATACGCTACTACATTCGAACAATTATACTCGCCCTGGGGATTTTTGCTCGGCATTGGCACTGATTACAGTATTTCTTCCGAATGTTTTTTAGGGATTGAGGCTGGCTTGGAATGGTCATTCATTGAATTGGAAAGAGATTTAGATCATTACTCCTTTGATTATGGCAAATACCGTGAAATCCGTCTTCTAACCTCCCTCCATCTCGATTTTGGCTGGTAATTAGTTGAAACCCCAGAAGACATTGCCTCGTATTATCTTTTGAGGGTTTCAATGAAAGCAAAATCAAAATTTGGCGTATATTTCGCCCTAACAGTTCTCCAACTCTGTGCATCATCTCCCCTCTTCGCCGACCAAAGTAGGCTGGTGCTGAGCGGTTTGAGCCAAGGGAAATTGACATGCGCTTCATTTGAGCTTTCAGCCGATGCGGAAATCGATATTCAGGCCAAAGGAGCACTCGGTCAATATAGCGAAGAACTTACCGGCTATTGTTGGATTCTGGACTCAAAAACCCGTGGCGAAATTTGGCATTTTACATCACATCAACGTAGCAAAGATGCTGGGAAAAAAGATAATATCCAGGAATATGAAGGCGCCATTCCCCTCAAGAAGGGAATTTATGAAGTCTATTACTATGTTCCAGAATATAATTTCTTTAACATAAACATTGATGGCACCAATGAAGTCTTTGATTTTCTTCGGGACCTTTTCTCCCGCAAGAGTAAGACCAACTGGAAAGAATCTATTTCGGAGCTTATGATAGAGATTAGGAGTAATGCCAATGTCTTCAAAATTGTCAGCCAGGGATCCGCATTCAAACCATCGCCTCCAGAACCGCCTCTCTTCCAGAAAGTAAAGTTGGGAGATGGATATTACAAGAAATCGTATTTTAGACTAAAAGAACCCACTAATCTTCGTATCTATATGATTGGAGAATATTCCCAGTCGGGAAAGAGGCTGATCGATGGAGCTTGGGTTGTAGATGCAGAGACCGGCGCTCATGTCTGGGAGCCTACTCGATGGAATACTGAATTGGCCGGCGGGGCGCGTAAGAATAGGATGTTTTATGATGACGTGCATTTGCCGGCAGGTGATTATATAATTAACTGCATTACGGACGATTCCCACAGCTTTGAAGGATGGAATGCCAATCCTCCCTCGGATCCATACTTCTGGGGGATATCGATATTCCCCGGCCAAGGCTACAAGAGTGGGCAATTTATTCCGCTCGATGCCCCTATTATCTCGCACGCATTACTGAAAATCATTCGCGTCGGGGAGGATGCCGCCGAAGAACAAAGCTTTAAGTTATCCAGGGAAGCCAGATTGCGGATTTATTGTTTTGGCGAATTTGATGAAAGTGGTGAGGAATTTGCCGATTTTGGGTGGATTGAAGACAATGCCACTGGCGAAATAGTATGGCAGCTTGATGCAGAGAATGCCCAATTCGGGGGTGGTTCATCCAAGAACAGAGTATTTGACGGCGTGATAACATTGCCCAAGGGATCCTACACTGTCCATTATATTTCCGATGACAGCCATTCCTACAATGACTGGACTACATCCCCTCCTTTTGATCCAGAGAATTACGGAATATCGATTTATGGAGTTGGGAAGGACTTCGACCCCGCAATATGCGAATTGACACCAAAGTCTGATTTCGGCGACAATACCCTAGTTGAAATGACCCGTCTTGGTGACGATCAGCGAGTCTTTAAGAATTTCACCATTCAGGCCCCATCTAAAATCCATATCTATAGCATTGGAGAAGGAGACCGGGATGAGATGTATGATTATGGATGGATCGAGCGCAAAAAAGATAATCAGGTTGTCTGGGAAATGACTTATCGGAATACAAAACCAGCTGGCGGCGCTAGCAAGAATAGACTTTTCGACGGTGAGATATTGCTCGATAAAGGAGAATACACAGCCCGGTTTTCAACCGATGGTTCCCATTCCTACAATAATTGGAATGCGCCCAAACCCAAAAACCCGACCAATTGGGGTATATTAATTACCAAGCCATAAATTACATCCATTCTACCCGTCTCCACAGCCGCCGATTCATCCGGCGGTATTTTTATCGGATTTGAGAACGTATTCCGAGTACTTACGTGTCCGTGATCGGCGTAACTCGGGATATAAAAAACCCGGCTAAACCGGGTCATCAACAACCCTTGCATAGCCATACTATTTGGCTTTGATTACTTTTCCCGCCTTTAGGCACGAAGTGCAAACCGAAAGCTTCATGGTGACGCCATTTACTGAAGCGCGAACTTCCTGTAGATTCGGATTCCATCGCCTGGGGGTGGCCCGATGGGAATGGCTGACATCATTTCCGAACAAGGGCTTCTTTCCACATATCTCACATACTTTTGCCATATTCTCCTCCGAATTATTTTCTGGAATAAATATATATTATAATACTTATTTCCACTAAAGCAATATTATTTTTTTACTTTTTTCCAAATATAATTTCGAGTACTTTGAAATTTAATGAATGAAAACATTGATGACGATATCCAGTTTGTAAAGGGAGTCGGACCCAAAAGGGCTGATATCCTCAAGGAACATGGAATTTCAACGGTGCGTGACCTCTTATTTTTCGTCCCGCGTCGCTATTTGGACCGAACCAAAATTACCCCAATTTCGGAATTGAATCCAGTGTCAGACGTAACTGTTATGGCAACCGTCGAATCTTATGGGACTAAATATGGTCGGGGCGGACGAAAATTTTATATAGTTAATGTCACGGACAATACTTCCACTCTGGAACTTATCTGGTATCAAAATATAAAATTTATCGAGGGATTATTCGAGGAAGGCGATGTCCTTTATATAAGTGGAAAAACGTCAAAATTAGTCTATCCTCAAATCGCGCATCCGGAATTCGAATTTGTTTCGGATCGGGAAGAACCACTTCATTCAATGGGTTTGATCCCCCTATATCCCACCACAGCCGAGCTCAAGAAGATATACCTGGATAGTCGCGGCTTCCGGAGAATCCAGCGGACAGCCCTGGAGAAATACATCAATTGTATCGAAGAGGACTTGAATGCTGAGATTGCTGAGCAGAACGATCTAGTCCCTGTAGCCGAGGCACTTACAAACATCCATTTTCCAAAAACAGAAGAGCAATTGGAGTCTTCTCGGAAACGGCTCGCGTTCTCGGAGCTATTTTACATCGAGCTGCTCCTGGCGATGCGCAGGACTAAAGTCGAGCTGAAAACTAAATTACTAGCGTTCAATAAACCCGGTGATTTGGTGAGAAGATTTGGGACAAAGCTGCCATTCAAATTGACATCGTCCCAAAGAAAGGTTGTCACGGAAATCTACACCGATATGGCATCCAAACGTCCAATGCGCAGGCTTCTGCAAGGTGACGTTGGCTCAGGGAAGACGGTTGTGGCCGCTCTTGCGTGCGCACTTGCCATTGAAAATGGGTACAAAGCCGCAGTGATGGTGCCAACTGAAGTGCTCGCCGAACAGCATTTCATAAATTTCAGAAGAATGTTTGCGCCCGTGGGGACAGAGATACTGTTGTTGACCGCAGGAGCTAAAGAAAAATCATCCATCTATGAGAGGCTTACGAATGACGCGCCTTGCCTTATAATTGGAACCCATGCTTTGATCCAAGAAAAAGTCAACATCCACAAATTTGGGCTGGCGATCATTGATGAACAACATCGCTTTGGGGTAAGGCAAAGAACAGACTTGCTCTCCGGAAACGGAAGTGTTGACCTTCTGCTTATGACCGCCACTCCTATTCCGCGCACCCTGGCCATAACCATATACGGCGATTTTGATTATTCTGTAATCGATGAATTTCCGCCAGGCAGAAAACTGATTGAAACCGTTCTTGTCGATGAGGGGAATGAACGACAGGTATTCGAAGAAATCCTTCAACAATGCAAAGCCGGACAGCAAGTGTATGTTGTATATCCCCTTGTAGAAACCTCAGAAAAACTTGACCTTCAGGCGGCAGTTGACGCTTATCAAAAACTCAAAAATGGTCCAATTGGAAAATTCGGCATCGGCTTACTTCATGGACGAATGTCCACGTCTGAAAAAGAGAAAGTGCTTAGCGAATTCAATTCGGGTCGGACTAAAACACTCATATCGACCACTGTCATCGAAGTCGGCATTGACAGTCCTCAAGCAACCCTAATGGTGGTTGTGGGCGCCGAGCGCTATGGATTATCGCAACTCCACCAATTAAGGGGGCGTGTGGGACGAGGCAATAAGCAGTCTAAATGCATCTTGAAACTAACCGGCAATTTGACCGACGAAGGCCGACGGCGCATTGAGGCTATGCTGGCCACCGACGATGGTTTTGCGATTGCGGAATTCGATTTGCAGATTCGTGGTCCCGGCGAATTTTTCGGAACCAGGCAACATGGTTTTCCCGAGTTCAAATTCGCCAATATAACTACCGATATGCATTTACTAATACAAGCTCGAGAGGCGGCATTCAGTTTGATCAAGAATGATCCCGATTTGATACATATAGAGAATAATCATATAAGAAAGCATTTGCTTAAACATTATTCGGCTGCCTTGAAATTTGCAGATGCTGGATAAATTGACTTTTGGACTATATTTGATATATATTTAGTATATTTTCGAAGGATGCCGCGTTTAGTTATTTAATTGAGCATTGCAGAGAAAGGAATCGCCCGATGAAAAAGGCAAGAGATTATCTGAATCAATTGATTGAAAGAGCTGACGAAATGAGCTCATTGATTAAAAAGGTTAAGCAAGCCATTGGATCGCGAGACTACGACCTTGACCGTTTGTTGAAAAGTGTGGAGGCGGATTTTATGGACATGAAGCACAAAATCGATCTTGCATATCGTCTGGCGCAAGGCATCGTCACCGAAAACGAAGACCGAAAGAAACGATCGTGAGGGATAGCTGCCTATGTCGAATGAGACCAATCCTTACCTAATGAATCTGGTGACATCGCTTCATATAACTTGCATGCAACAGCTTGGCAAACTGGCAAATCCATTTTCAGGAAAAATAGACCGCGACCTTGATCAAGCAACTCATACAATCGAACTGATTAGAGCGCTCCGGCAAAAGACCGAGGGGAATCTTTCCGCTGAGGAATTAAAGATCATCGATAATACTATTTTCGAATTACAGATGAATTATCTGGATGAGACAAAGAAGGAACCAACGGAAAGAGCCAAAAAGTCTGATGATACGAACGGGGATGCCACTACGCAACAAGAAAGCGTTAAAGATTGAATGGCTCCATTAGAGCTAAAAAGAAGTAGCTTTCAGAATGCGATATTGGGGGCAGTAATTCTCAAAGACCATCCAGGCTATGATCAGCAGAATCCGCTTGGCGAATTGAGAGCCCTGGCACGTACCGCTGGCGCAAAAATAGTGGGGGAGGTAATTCAGAACCGTAATAGTCCCAATTCCGCTTTGTTCTTCGGGAAAGGAAAAGCTAAAGAGATCGCCGAGCTTGCAGTCCAGAATCATGCGGATTTATTTATATGTGATGATGACCTTTCTCCGGGTCAGGTGCGAAATCTGGAGGAGGAGATCAAAATTCAGGTCGTAGATAGGAGTGGCTTAATTCTGGATATCTTTGCTCTCCACGCCAGGTCGAATGAAGCTCGAGTGCAAGTGAAATTGGCGCAATTGAAATATTTACTTCCCCGTCTTGCCGGAAGATGGTCACACCTCGAGCGTCAGGAAGGTGCCATTGGCACCCGGGGCCCGGGCGAGACTCAGCTTGAAACCGACCGTAGAATAATTCAGAAGCAGATAATCGAGCTTGAAAGAAAATTAAGGGAAATTGACAAAGAGCGCGAAACGCAGAGAAAAGGAAGAAATAAGCTTTTCAGGGTTACTCTCATAGGCTACACCAATGCCGGCAAATCAACTATCTTGAATAATTTGACTGACGCGGGAGTTCTGGTCGAGGACAAACTATTCGCCACTCTTGATTCCACTACTAGGCGCCTTAATTTAGGTCGTGGGGGAATTGCCCTATTAACTGATACCGTCGGGTTTATTTCAAAATTGCCAGCCCATCTCGTCGCTTCATTTCGCTCTACTCTGATGGATATAAAGGATGCCGATCTGCTCCTACATATTTGCGATGTTTCTGACCCTATGCTTGATGCCAAGATCACTACTGTGAATATAGAACTGGCAAGACTCGGAAATGAAGAGGGTAGGAAATTGCTGGTGCTGAACAAGACCGACCTACTTCAAGATCGCAAGGACCTGGAAGCATTGGCGATCCGCCTTCCGAATTCCATTTTTGCCTCTGCCATCAATGCGGATGGCACTGATGAGCTTCTTGATAAGATAAGGGAAGAATCCAGGCAGCAAGGCATTGAAGTTGTGGTGCAAATCGGAAAGACGGATTACTCACTTTATGCCGAAATCGCCAAAAACTGCAGAATCATAGATTCATCATCTGACGGCGAGAAGCTGATCATAAGATTATCAGGCCGGAAGGACATGATCAGCAAATTGATGCAGAAAAATCCTCAGGTAACATTCGCGACCGTTGTCAGATAGGGAAAGCTTTTTGATATCGGCGATTTCAGAGAATAGAAAGTTACGTCTTGGGGACTTTGACCGGTAAAGTGAGCTCCAGCTTGCATCCATGGCAAAACTTGTCACTCTGATAATCTAAGTCGGAAATGGTCTTAGAGGAGTACATCACGCAGCTATTTTCATCGCAATTATCTAAAGTCAACAGGTGCCCTATTTCGTGCACGGCTCTTTTCATCGCCCTCATTCGAACCACTTCATCGCTTTGCGGCAAGCCATAAAATTCCGGTTTCAATCTCTGCGCAGAGACAATCGCTACTCCGGCAAGGCCATCCGAGCTGGAAAATACATAATCCGTATTTGGAGTAAAGAGGTCCTCTTCGGTCACGGCCAGGATATACTCATCCTCGGAAGCTTTGAGGAATTGCAACTTATTTAGTATGATCGACGAGAAATAGCTGTCCCTGGATGCGCTGTAAGACTCTTCAGGCAATTTTGCCACCATACTCGTATTAATCTTGAACCTGAATTTGCTGGAAAGTTTCGACCCCAACCAATCAGCCAAGCCCCTACTCACTTCATCAAGCGGAACCAGATATAGCTTCTTTTGCAAACCGGTTTCCTCTCTATCTTCTTCCCTATTTATGGCAACCAGTAAAATTGCTCCGGTTAAACCCATTACCAGGATCAATACGCCAAGCGCCAACGATTGCCAGATTATGTAACTCATCAACAACTAAAATGCAACAAAAAACCTGTTATCAGTTCCCTTGGATGATATCTTAACCTGAACCCGTTTGCTACATTTAGGACACCATCCAACATAAGCATCGCCTCGTCTATTCTTATAAATCCTGCTGTACACATTACAGCAACTGAATTTAATGCCAAGGAATTGCCTATTCTGTTTCATTTGGGTTTGTTCACCAAAACACCGATTGTAATATAATACCTCTTAATTTATCGGCAACATTTATTTTGAAATTGCGCTAGATTCAGATTCATTACCAGCTTCATTTCCCCTCAGAAATGATAAAATTGTTCCTATTACTAAAGCGGCAATTGCTATGACCAATACCCGGTCAAAAGCAGTCAGGAACGCCCCTGCTTTCGTATGGATTTTGATCAGCATCGACCTATTCCACATAGAGAATAGCGAAGTGCTTGCCGCTACCCCTAACGACAATCCCAAATTCCTGACCGTGGCCAGCATCCCCGAAGCAAGTCCCCGTTGATTCACCGGGATTGCTCCCATAATGGCGCTACTGTTGGGAGTAGTGAAAAGCCCTGTGCCTACCCCTATAATAGCCAATCTAAGCATCACTTCCCCAGGGGATCCCGATTGTTTTAGGCTAAAGAGTGTCGAAGTCCCGATCGTCGCTATGAGCAACCCACCGGATGCCAAAATCCGCTGGCCAATCCTATCCGAGATCATTCCTGCGAGCGGTGCCAGAAACATACCTACCAGCGGTAAAGTCAGCAGGACTTTTCCAGAGTTGCTCGCAGAGAGATTCAGAATCTCCTCATTATAAAATGGTATCAGGATGATTACAAATACTCCAGAGAAATAGCTGATGAATCCGGCAATGTTGCTGAATAAAAATCTAGTTCTGAATAGAAGAGTAAAATCTACAAGTGGGTGAGTCGCTCTCTTTTCATAATGATAAAAGAAGATTGTCAGCATGACCGATAATGCCAACGGAACAAGAAACACAAATCCCGCAATGCCATCCCGCCCCATAAAATTTATCCCCAGTATCAACAGCGCCAGAATAAGAGGCAGGAGAAATGCTCCCACGATATCCAATTTCTCGCCGTTGGGGTTGGGCTGAACCAAAGGGAGCATCCTAACACAAATCATTGCGGCGGCTATCCCCAACGGGATATTGATCCAGAAAATATACCTCCATCCCCAATGCTCTATGATGATACCACCCAGCGGAGAACCTAATGACAGACCTATGGCTACGACTGTCCCCAGCACTCCGAGGACTTTCCCCCTTTCTTGAATTGGAGAATTTTCCGTGATTAATGCCGCCGAATTGCCGGCAAGCATCGCCCCTCCAAATGCTTGGGTGATCCTCGAACCCACCAGCATAACAATAGAGGATGAAATGCCGCAAAGAAACGAGCCTGAGGTGAAAATACTGATGCCGATGATGAAAACTTTCTTCCTTCCATAAATATCTCCCATCCTGCCGGCCACGATCAGGAAACCTGTCACTACCAGAAGATATGAAGTTGCGATAAATGAAACAGTCCTGATATCCACCGAAAATACTTTGCTGATTGTTGGTAGCGCGATATTGACAATGGAAGCATCCAGCGTTCCCATAAAAGCGCTGGTTGATACTGCCGCCAGGATGTACCATTTACGCTGAAATTGCTCGTTAATCATCTGCAGTTGTCAGATACTGGTGATCACTCAATTAGCGGGGAGTATCCATCCGAGGTAAGCCGCTCCTACCATTCCGGCTCTACCACCAAGCCTTGCCGGGATAATTTTCAATTTCTCGGTCGCCGCGGGAAATGTCTTGCCGATAATCGCATTGGAAATGGCTTTGATATATCCTGTGCCTGCCTCAGATATGGCTCCCCCGATTATCAGGACCTCTGGATTTAGCAAATTGAGCGCCCCGGCAACTCCCTGTGATAGCGCCTCCGCTTGACTTTCTATAATTTCGATCGCCACAGGATCTCCATTCCTGAATTCAGCGGTGATTATCTCCGGTGTAAGGTTGGCGAGATTCGCCCTGATTGCCCTCCATAGTTTTCCCTTCCTCCTGCGGGAAAGGATTTGTTTTGCGGTGGCTATCATACCCGTAACCGAAGCATATTTCTCCATACACCCCCGATTTCCGCATCCGCACCTACGCCCCCCCGGACGAATGATAGCATGCCCGATTTCGGCGGCTCCAAAGTTCGCCCCACGATAGATATTGCCATTTATAACAATCCCTCCCCCTACTCCGGTTCCAATCGTTACAAATAGGATCTGCCTAAATCCCTTCCCGGCTCCCACCTTCATTTCACCCAGACAAGCGGCATTAGCATCGTTGTCGGCATAGGACGGATATCCAAAAATCCCAACGATCCTTTTTAAATTCGTTCCAGACCAACCGGGTATATTGGGCGATGCCCCAAAAATTATTCCGCTATCGATATCCACCGCTCCCGGACTGGCAATGCCTATATGTTCGATTCTCCAATTGCGCTGTTTGTTCGAATCGAGTATCGCTTTCACACCCTCTTGAATGATTCCGGAGATACTCGCGGGGCTTGCTTCAGTTATTCGGGAAAAATGATGGAGGACTTTCCCGGCATCGGATATAACCCCGAATTTGATGGCCGTGCCCCCAATATCTATGCCTATTGCGGTTCGCTTCAACCGCCTCTCCTCTTATAGGCCTCAATGCCGAGCTTCAGAATATGCATTGCTTTCTTGAGATCTTCCACATTCAGCACATAGGCGATGCGAATTTCATTGGTTCCCGCGCCTGATGTGGCATAGAATCCAGAACCGGGAGCAATCATCGTGGTTTCGTTTTGGTAAGTGAAATCGGTAAGCATCCAGGCGGCGAATTTATCAGCATCATCGATGGGCAATTTCGCCATTATATAAAATGCGCCCGATGGCTTCATACAGACTACCCCCGGAATTTGCATAAGGATTTCATAAACCGTATCGCGCCTCCGGCGATACTCATTCATTGTCGTCCTAAAATATTCAGGCCCCTCTTCAAGGACGGCATTGGCTCCGGCCTGCTCCAATGTAGGAGGACAAAGCCGGGCCTGCCCGAATCTTATTAGCGAATCAATCAACTTTTTATTCTTGGTAACAACACACCCGACACGCGCCCCGCAGGCGCTGTATCTCTTGGAAATTGAATCCAAAATAATGACTCTCTCTTCGATGCCATCAATCTCAAAGATTGACGTATGATGGCCTTCATAGACAAATTCACGATATACTTCATCTGCCATCAGAAAAAGATTATGCTTGCGCGCCAGCTCCGCCAGTCCCACCAGTTCCTTTTTCTCGAATATGGTTCCCGTAGGATTATTCGGCGAGCAGTAGAGGATTGCCCTGGTGCGCTCGGTGACTAATTTCTCTATTTCAGGCATCGGAGGCAAATGAAAGCCATTTTCTGCTTCGCAAGTAACCGGAGTCAACTCCACGCTTGACATAATGGCAAATCCATTGTAGTTGGTATAAAATGGTTCAGGTACTATTATCTGGTCGCCGGGGGCGCAAGCAGCCATCATGCAGAAAATAATGGCTTCAGAGCCGGCGGTCGTGATAACTATATTCTCGGGCCTTACATCATAGCCAAGATTTTCATAATATTTCGCCAGATTCTTTCTATAGGAGGGCAAGCCTTCCGAATGGCCATAAGCGAGGACCCGACTCTGATAATTCTTTATCGCGTTCCAGAATCTCTCCGGGGTCGGGATGTCGGGCTGACCAATATTCAGATGATATACCTTAATCCCCCTCTCTTTAGCGGCATCCGAAAGTGGCACAAGTTTGCGAATTGGCGAAGCCGGCATCTTTTGAGCCCTTCCGGACAAACGCGGGGAATTACTAACCATAGGATTACCTCAATTTGAGCAAAGTTTCACAAAGCAATTTATCTTTCTCAGCTTTGATTGTCAATTGGAATATCTCATTTAAGCCTTAGAATCAGGCTAATCTCCAGAGCATCCTGGCCGATATGAAATTTGATATGGGAATTATTGCCGTGATCTTGATTCTATTTTGTATCCAGATTGCCATTGGCTTTCTAATAGGCGGCGCGCTTCAGCAACTGGCCAAAGACTACCCCCTGGCTAAAATTAATTTGAGCGCTAAGATTATAAATAAAAGCAATAATAAACTGGTTCTCAAGCACGAATCATTTGATCAAAATGGCTCGCGCGACCCCGCCCTTTCCCGAGCTGCTCAGCTTGATAAAGTAGATTCCGGAGGCCGCCTCTCCAGCATACCAGTCGATCACTCCTGAACCTCGACTTCTGCCCGGATTAATAATTTGGATTCTTCTGCCCAAAAGATCGAAAACTTCCGCTTTCATCTCGCCCGAGGGAAATCCTGAGAACATAATTTTCGTGCGGTCATTGAATGGATTGGGATAATTAACCACCCTGATAAAATCTGTCGGTATGGCGGCATTCCCATCACCAACCGCTGTTGCCGGAGGCAGGAGGGGATTCAGACACATAAACCCTAGATATGCTGTGCACCAGGATTGATCCATAGTGTCAGCATCAGCGAATGCGGCCGGAATTCCCCCATCATTATCACCATCCTGAACAATTAGGGTGTCGGTAAGGAAAGCATGATTGTAATAAAACGTTGAGTCGCCAGTTACATCAAAAGCTGTCCAATGCCCCAGCGCATACCAGGCGTTATGCGCGAGATGCCATTCTCCCAGAGTATCCAAGGTGTCGAGATATGGAGCATTTTGGGTCGCCCAATCAAATGCTTCTTCCGGATGGGCCGCAAAATAGGAATTCATCAAACCCCAGAAAGTAGCTCCACCGGACATCGCCCACTGTTCGGCGCTCAATCGGAATTGAGGATTTACTTCCACCCACTCCTTGAGCAATGTCGAAACGGAATCAGCATGGTCCATATAATCCTGATTTCCGATATCCTCTCCATAAATATAAAGACAACCCATAGCCCAAGAATAAACCATTACATTCAGCATCCCGAAAGTCAGACTATGGCTTACCATATAATCTGCAACGGAATCGGCATAGACTCGGAAGAAATCGCTGCCATAGACATCGCGGTAAATCTTCTCCGCCAATAATCCCCAGCCGCCAACATAAAAACGGTAATATCCGCTACTGGGATTTCCTCCTCCTTCTTCACGCCAGGCTGGCCAATTATATAGATAATGCCAGGCATTAAGGGTATTCTGGTAATATTGAGTGTCTCCGGTCACTTGGAAATACCTGCTCCAAATCCAGATCGCCTCTGAAGTATTGTCAGTTTGAATTATGCTAAGTAGATGCTCCGCCTCCATTAACCCGCCAAAATTGGTATCGCTGGCGGTATATTGCAAACTGCGAATGAATGCAGACGCCTCTGCATATTGATCAATCATATCCTGAAAATCCAATACTCGGGGTAGGAATGTTGCGGGCATCACCTCTTTCGCATCTTCTCCCCATATCCTTTGAATCTGCTCTGGCGTCATATAGTCGGCGCCGATTGCCTGGCCTCCCAATGCCAGTACCAAAGCCATAACCGATAACAAATTTTTCATACGACCTCCGACCGCTTCTTCATATTTCTTTGATAAATGATATTTAATCCATCGAGCGTGAGTGTCAAATTGATTTCATTTATTGTTTTCGAGATTCCCCTGACCATCTCGGCCAGACCACCGGTCGCAACCACCCGCTTTAATGGTTCCCCGATCTCACTCGCAATCCGAGAAACCAAGCCATCTATCAAACCAGCCGCACCGAAAATGATTCCAGCCTGGATGCTTTCCACCGTATTTTTCCCCAGAGCCCTTTTGGGCGAATTCAAGGGCACCTGAAACAACTGAGCCGCTCTTTTCGACAAACCTGCCAGCGATGCCTCTACACCCGGCGCAATGGCGCCACCCAAATACACGCCCTTGCTTGAAATGGCATCAACCGTAATTGCGGTTCCCAGATCCACAATTATTGTCGGGCCCCCGTACTTATGATAAGCCCCCACTGCATCGGCTAATCGGTCTGCCCCGACCTGATTTGGTATCTCATAATCGATGGTAATACCAATGTCAGATTTGTGGGTTAATATGAATGGCTTGATATTAAAATATTTCTGAATCGCGGAATCATATACTGCGGTCAGCGTTGGCACAACCGAGCAAAGAATGGCGCTGTCGATTTGATCCGCACACGCCCCATTGATATTGCAGATATTCCTCAATCCGAAACCGGCCTCATCAGAAGTTATGTTCTCGCGAGAAGAAAGCCTGAAAAAGCTTAATAGAAGATCTTCTTTATAAATGCCGACAACTGTATTTGTATTGCCAATGTCGATAGCTAATAACATTCAAAACCTCTGAACTATTATAACCATCAGTAGCAAATTGTCAATGATAATTCAGGATCAAATCCCCAGGCTAAATGTATGTTTAAATCATTGCTTAAAGTAGCACTTCAACCGAAATACCCTATGCTATCACTAAGGTATTGTTTTAGTTGTGATGATGCTACCCGATCCTGCCTCATTGAGTCCCGTTCGCGAACTGTTACCGTATCATCTTTCAACGTATCTGAATCCACCGTCACACAAAATGGAGTGCCGGCTTCATCCATCCTTCTATAACGTCGCCCGACAGCCGCTGATTCATCGTAAAAAACTTTGAAGGATTTGCGGAGATCCTCTTCAATGCGGTGAGCTATTTCCGGCATGCCATCTCTTTTTACTAATGGGAAAATAGCAACCTTTATTGGAGCGATTTTAGGATCAATCGATAACACCACGCGCTTCTCCCCTTTTACTTCCTCCTCTTTATAGCCATTTATCAATGTGACCAGAGTGCTTCGGTCTGCTCCTGCAGAAGTCTCAATGATATAAGGGACAAATCTCTCATTGGTAAAAGGATCCAGATAGGACATATCTTTTCCCGAGAATTCGATATGCCGCTTCAAATCGAAATCGGTCCGATTATGGATGCCTTCAATTTCCTTCCAGCCGAAGGGAAATTCAAATTCAATATCGAAAGCCTTTTTGGCATAATGCGCAAGTTCTCCCTCAAGATGTTTGTGCCAGCGCATCCTCTTTTCCTCCACTCCCAAATCGAGATACCATTGCCAGCGTTTTTCCCGCCAATATTCAAAATATTTTTCATCATCAGAAGGATGGACGAAATATTGCATCTCCATCTGTTCGAATTCACGAGACCGAAAAATGAAATTCCCCGGTGTGATCTCATTGCGAAAGGCCTTGCCTATCTGAGCAATTCCAAATGGAATTTTTTGACGTGATGGCATCTGGACATTCAAATAATTGACATAAATTCCCTGGGCAGTTTCGGGACGCATATAAATGACCGAAGCGCTATCCTCCACAGGTCCCATGAAAGTTTTGAACATCAAATTGAACTGACGCGGTTCAGTCAATTCCCCACCGCAATCCGGGCAATTTTCGCCATTAAGTTCATCTGCCCGAAAACGACGTTTGCACGCCTTGCAATCAACCAGCGGATCGGTGAAGTTCTCAACGTGCCCCGATGCTTCCCAAATTCGGGGATGCATCAATATGGCCGCATCCAGACCCTCGATATCATCACGATCCCGGGTCATCGCTTTCCACCAATAATCCTTGATATTCTTTTTCAACTCCACGCCCAACGGCCCATAATCCCAACAGGATGACAAGCCGCCATAAATCTCTGAACTTTGAAATATGAAGCCCCTCCTTTTGCAGAGTGAAACCAATGTCTCCATTAAGTCGGGGGACTCTCTTTTCGCCACTAATTCTCCTTGCGCTGATATTCTACGATTCAGTTCTTTCTTTTGTAACCTGGTCCATAAACCTTAATGATTTTAATTCATTTTCGGGCAAAGTGTGGTATTTCCTGAAAGCGTCAATAACAGCCCGAGCCGTTTTCATCTGGCTATCACTGACATTCAGCCCTGAAAGCACACTCCGGTCGGCACTGATGAAAATAGACAATATGCGGGCTTCACCACCATCAAGCTGGATGAACAGCGAATCCCGAAGGGATTTGCTGCAATCTTTACAATAAATTCGCCCATTCTCCACGGAAAACATCCAATCCGAGCTCTTGCCGACCGAACAACCTGAACAGATCAGAAATTCCGGCCTATATCCGAGGAGAGACATAAATTTCAAGAGATGCGCCCAGAAAAACTTCTCAATAATTTCCTTATCAATGTCTTCCAGGTCTTTCAATGCGGACAGAAAAGCATTGAATAGCACCTTTTGAGGTTGCCCTGCGGGAAGATTCGCAGAAAGCACTTCCGCCAATCCCGAAGCATAGGAGAATTTAATTAAATCCTTATGGATATTGGGAAACCCCATAATTACATCTGCCGCTGAAAGGCCAGCGATATTCTCATCCTCCCTCATATAATATACGCCCTGAATATATGTTAATTGATCTGTGGCGGCCCCAAAACGACTTTCGGGACGACGGGCGCCTTTAGCTTTCACTCTTATCAATCCATATTGTTCGGTAAATACATCGGCTAATCGAGAGGTTTCACCCGAATCCTTAACTGCTATAACTACTCCCCCGGATTTAAAAATACCCATATCCCTGTCTTCCAGTGAGGTTATGACTTCCTGGCGCCAAAATAGCCTTTAAGATAAGGCATTGCCGCTATTTGACCAATCGGCACAGGATAGTTCCCTTCGA
>PFXJ01000090.1 GCA_002791595.1 candidate division Zixibacteria bacterium CG_4_9_14_3_um_filter_46_8 | reverse complement strand
ATAAGAAGCATTTTTTATAGAATGAGCATTTAGAACCGGAGCACATTCCATCAGACGACGAGAATCTATTGGAATAAAAATCATACCCCCGACTGCTCTCATCCCTTATTTCAGCGAAGTCCCCTGTTGCCGAATACTCCGCAAAAGCCAGCAGGTTTAGCATTCGCGGAACTTCTGCCGGTGTTATTAGACCTGCGCTAAGGGAAAGATTATAGAGTTTCAGCAGGCAAAGGTAATTGGCTCGGCCCTTAAGCAACGAAACTTTTAGATCCTCGGGATAATATTTCAGGGCGGCTGGGAGGTCCTTTTCAAAAAGCTGCTTTTGAAGATTCTTGGTTCGGGTCGCTATAAATATTTTCGTGCCTTTCGCCGCAGAAATCATTGATGGGAAAATGTAGGATAATGATTTTCCGGTGCCGGTGCCGGCTTCAGCAAGCAGAAAGGCGCCACCCTCGATAGCGTCGTAACAATCAGAAGCCATCTCAGCCTGACCGGCACGGAACTCATAATTCCCCAAATCGAATGCCAATTCACCCTCTTCGGCAAAAATGCTTCCTATATCCTGTGCCGATTTGCCATCAGTCCGCTTACCAGAAAGCTGAGAAATGGCCGGCAACGAACCCGGCGGAATCAATTCATCCTCGATTTTGTTTGGTAAGGCCTCATTCCCGAATTCAGTGAAAAATTGTTTCATGGCCTCATTACCCCAATAGGAACAGAACAATTTCAGTTTATCGAGGAGATGCACAGGCAAGAATCTGCGGGCCGCAATAAATTTAATCAAAATCTCGCCGGTAGCTTTGGCATCATTCAAACCCCGATGATGGCGGTCGTTGACTACATTGCACATATCGGCCAACCTTGTCAATCCGTAGGCACGTTGAAAAGGATAAAGAATTTTGCCTATGATCTTGGTATCGAGATACGACTTGCCTATGTCCGGTATGAACTTTTCCAAAAATGAGATATCAAAAGCCGCATTATGATAGACCAAAATGGAATCACCGATGTAATCAACGAATTCGGCGAGGACTTCATTAGCATCACGCCCCTCCTTGCTGACGATTTCATCAGCAATTCCGGTCAAATCGGTAATTTCCTTGGGAATGGGGTTCCCGGGATCTATAATTTTAGAAAAAGTATCAACTAACTTGAGATTCCGGTATCGTGCCGCCCCGATTTCGATGATTTCATCGATATTACAGTCCAATCCCGTGGTCTCAATATCGACGGCAATAAACTCAATCATTCCAACCATTTATTGAAACTTGGTATATTGCTTCACCGGGTTGTACATAAATCTAAGCCTCACCCGTTGGCGCCCACCTTCTCCAGTTATGTCCGTGCATTCCAATTTGGCAAAGTGATTATCAGCAGTTTTTATAAGATATAAGTTACCTTTTCTCAATGGTAAAGATTGAACCCCTGAAAAACCTTCATTTGAGAAAGTCCGAAATGAATTGAAAGCAGTCTCAGCGCCAATATCCCTGAACCTGGTAGCCTGCAACTTGGGATCTAACCTTTCCGGGGCCGATAATTTTGGCAGCCCCTTGCCCGCAAAGAACATTATGTCGCTTTCAGCAGACCTGGCGGAAACATATCTCCCTTTCGAGAAATCGTAGCCGCTATCCTCATTTGAGTACAGCAGAGAAAGAGTGATCTCTCCCGTGATCATCGGACAAAATAGCACGGTATCGCTGACACTTTGGCTCTTGGTATTAGATGAATAGGCAACAACCCAAGTTTTATAGATTTTCCCCGGCTCAAGGCCCTCGGCTTTGAAAGACTCGGATTCGGGATCCAGATCGGTGTCTCCCGGATAGCGGCTTTGGTTTCTTGGCTGTGGAGTTGCCCTTAGATTCATATCACTGGGGACAATGTAGATATCATATCCGCCGAACGCTTGACCATCCTGGCGATCGGTCTTCCAATACAGATTGGTCTCGCCATTCAGAGCTGTCACCCTTAATCCAGAGATCGACGGGGCATATATTATCTCTGAAGGTTCTTCTTTGGTAACCGTTATTGGCTTCGGCAGTTTTGGTCCACAAGATAAAATAGTCGAAATCAAAAGGAAGCAGCAAATTGGAAGAATCGCATCGCCCTTGGAGAGAATGAAGACTTTCGAGGCCATATCTACCTGTAAAAATAGATTAGTCCTACGCCGCTGAACCATTGACGGTTTTGCATATTTATTTCCGCATTTGAATCAAAGTCAATGGCAAAATCAAGTTTCGAGTCACTGAAAATCGTGACAGCATTGAGGCCCAGTCGACCGCTTACGGGCAATACAATCCCGCCAGCCAAACGATACCCGAAATTGAAATTATTTTCGCGATAGGAAATCGCATCCATTAGCTCCAGGTTCCGATCTGCATAATTGGAATAGAATACCTCAAGGGTGCCAGAGGACAGCATTCCGCCCGCACAAATATATGGAATAAAATGTGTGGAGCGAGAATTTACGGGCGTGAAAGTGAAATCAAATCCAATATCCGCAGTTCTTAATCGATATTCCTCGCGTGCCTGATATCCTTTGGAAAAATTGTCATAGTATCTGAAAACCTGGTCAGTCGCAAACCCGCCCATAGTCAAGAAACAACCGTAGGCAAAATGGGAAGAAATAAACGATTTGAATTGTAGATTGATTGCCGCCCGCCCACCGAAATTAGCCATTTTCTCTGATGACCCCAAATTCGCATAGTAACCATTTATGTAATCTCGGTAGCTTCCCAAATTCGGAGCCGTAAAATAGCCCAAATCGCAGCCAACCCATCCAAGCGGAGGATTGGGCGCCTTATTTACGCCTGAATACGCTTGATGATATGGAATAACGGCAAATAATGCTAATAGCAAGCATATTGCGAAAACTCTAATGGGATTTAAACTAATATTGGGCATACGAATCATACAATTATAGATTTATGGTTAAACTAATGAAATAAGCCGTCAAGGGCAACTGATTTTAGTCTCAACGGGTTCCAATGGATGATTATTGTTAATTTTAGTGCTTATGATGGATATATAGAAGTTTAACCTATAAATGTTCCCAAACAGCTTTTTCGGTGGCCAACCGTGAATCGCTAAGAGAACTGCCATGTCCGAATGCGATCCCGGGACCGAACTCAGGGAATTCGAGGACGCTGTCCTCACCCATTTGAAATCCCTTTACTATACTGCTTATCATCTCACCCGAAACAGAGCCAATGCCGAGGATCTTACTCAGGAAACCTATCTAAAAGCATTTTGCTCATATCGGACTTTCAGAAAAGGCACCAATGCCCTCGCCTGGCTTACCCGGATAATGCTCAATAGTTTTATAAATGACTATCATCGATCAAAACGGGAGGTCAACTGGGAATATGATGGCGAGTGGCACGAAAACTGGAAGGACACCAAAACTTTCCGCGAACCGTCATTCAGCCTCAATGAGCATGAGATTCTGGGAGATTGGATTGATGATGAAGTCAAAGCAGGATTGGACCATTTGCCGATTAAATACCGTAGGGCAGTTATAATGTTTGACCTGCAGGGTCATAGTTATCAGGAAATAGCTGAAACTTTCAATTGCGCAATAGGGACTGTAAAATCCAGGTTGTTTAGAGGTAGAAATATACTTAAGCATGTTTTAAGAAATTACGCAAAGAAGCGGGGATGGGGAGACGGAGACAATTCCGGGCAGGAATTGCCCAGTTCAATATCGGGAACTAAACATTGATTATTCCTAACATCATTGCAGTCCTCGGGCTAGGCCAACGATGATGCGAAAATCCCAATTGGGTTCTTTGGGCAGAGGTTCGCTTATCCAAAAGGGAAAATCTACCCGCAATAATTTCAAAAACAACACCCCAATCCCAAAGTCGGCTTTCAAATTATTGAGATGGGCGGAATTGAAGTTATTAGCAGTATATCCGGTATCATAAAATAGATATATTGGGCTTAACGGCAAATTATGCTCTATTGTCCCGGTGGCAATTGCCTTTCCTTTAAGATGCCTTCCGAAATACCCTCGAAGGTTTCCATCTCCCCAAATATGCCATCTTTGCTGTGAAGATAAATCACCTGTATTTGCCCAGGTCATTCGGAGCGCTTTATCTGGAAATAGCTTACCCGATAGGAAAAAGTGTTCTTGTGCAGGAACTGCACCTCTGACATATCCTAAATAAAGTCTCGCGAAAAGTTTAAGTTTCGAGGTGAAACGCAGATATTCAAAAAACTCAGCGGAGATTTTGCCAAATTCAAAGACATCATTGCCTACGTCCTTGCCCAATTTTGCCTTGATTTCCCAACCTCCCCCGAATTTTATACCGCCTCCCTTATAGTCATAAATACAATTAAGGCTCAAAAGATTCCCTACGCTCACATCACGGGGATCGCTCTCATAGGCCGAGCTGTAATGAGTAGAAGCAACCGATAAATCGAGCGTATGGCTGGCGCCTTTGGAAAATGGTGAATCGTAATGGTTGAAACTTAGTCCGCCGATGGCGTTTTGTGTTTCGATATTTCTGCTCCAGCCTCCATAAATCCGCGTGAATCTTCCCAGCATACCCAGAGGAGTCCTGTAATTTAAGGAATGCATCAAGGACTTGCCGCGGAAGTCATAGGCCATAAATAAGGACCATTGGTGTTTGCCGAGCGCAGGGCCTGCGTCAAAAAATTGCCTTCCTTGAAATATAGCGCCCAGCCGATAAGTGTTGGGCGGCACGACCCACCCATAGGGAATGAAAAATATCTGATAAGCGTCGAGATCCGGTTTGTTGTAAATAAACTCAAACTTTATTTTCCGCGGGTAATGATTATTCCATCTATAATAATCTAAGGCTTGGTCATTCGGGTCAATTGCAACGTTTCTAAGTCCTGCTTTGGTGTTGAATGTCATTACTTCACTGTCTTTTTCCGAGCTACCCCATATCTGGGAATAACGATCCCCGGCTTCATCCTGCACGGTCACTTCTACCGGAGTCTCATTTCCGGCATTCCGACGAAGATAAACCAGGCCCTGATAACCTTCCCCATTTGGCTGAAGCTCCCTCAGCCGAGAATTAGACACTCTCTTGATCTCGAAATCAACATTGCTCTTGGTCTCAATCCATTGCCTAAAGAACCAGCTCAAATCCTGTCCGGAAAATTGGTTGCAGACATCGATAAAGTCATCGGTTGTCGGATGTTTGAATTTAAACCTATAGCAGTAATGCCGCATGGCAGCATCAAAAGCGGAATTACCCATCAGCTCCCGGAGTGAAAACAAAATCAGGGCCGCTTTGTAATAATAGATGCCGTAACCGAATTCATTGCTGGAATGCAGATATGATGGGGTATTCAAAGACTTATCGCAACCGGAAGATACCAGTAGGTAATAATAATACCGTGCGGCCATCCTCTCCGTGATTTGAAGCTTAAATGGAATCCACCCCGGAAGATTCAAGATATTATTATCTGCTCCATAAATGGCCTCGAAATACCTGATTTCTGTAAAAGTCGCAAAGCCCTCGTCCAACCAGGCTTCATCCAGTTCATTATTGGCGACCATTCCATAAAACCATTGATGAGCAATCTCGTGAATGACTTCGGCTTCGTGAAGGGTTGTGAAAGGAACTGCTTTCCCGGATATTAGGACGACGCCGGGATATTCCATCCCCGCCCCGGGAGAATCGTCGGCATCGACTATTTTTAATTCATCATAGGGATAATCCCCATACCACTCGCCATATAACTTAATTGCTTGTTCGGCCCATTTTCCCACGTCCTTCCAAGCCTTCTTATGCTTGGGAAGCACATAGATTTGTATTGCCAAATTGCCCGTTTGGATTGCCTCGATTTCATAATTTTTGTCTGCCGCAATGGCGAAATCATGAACATCCTTTGCTGAGAAATGAAGTGCCTTCAATCCTGGGATGATTCCATCTTTATCAATTTCGCTGTCACTACCGGTGATAGTTGATCCGCTTAAATCAGCTTGAGTTTCAATTAGCTTTCCGGTAGCGGCCACGACATACTTGGCAGGCAAGGTGATGGTAACATCGTAATTGCCAAAATCAGAATAAAATTCGCCAAGATAATGATAGGCGTCAGTGTGCCAACCCTTATCGTCATAAACGCAGGCTTTTGGATACCACTGGGTTAGTTCATAATGATCGCCTGAATGTCCAAGCCTCGAAAATATTTCGGGTATTTTAAGATCGAAGGATATTTCAATTACTGTGGTGGAATTAGGCGGCAGACTGGATGTCAGATTCACTCTCAAAATGGTTTCGTCAATCTTATAATCACGCACTTCCTTTCCGGATACTGATAAAATATCAACTCCACCGCGATCTTTTTCAGAAGAATAATATAATTGATTATCACCGGCGATATACGCCTCTTTAGCATAAACAGTCTGCTTATTGCGGAAAGCATTCGGATAAAGATGAAAATAGAGTTCGTGAAGGGAATCGGGCGAATTATTGTAATATCCAACTATCGCTTTTCCTGCCAGATGATGAGTATTATCATTTAACTGAATATTTATCGCGTAATCGACTTGCTGTTGCCAATCATCAGCGATTGCGAGTCGAGCCAAAGAGATTACAGAGATGAATATTGAGCAAAGGATATTTCTCAAAATTCCTGCCAAAACCGATTTGCTGTCTCTTCGACGGCATCATCCGGAATATGCAATTCGAACACGCCGTCTGGCAAATCCGAATTCAATTTCTCGGATTTAATCGATACCCGAATCGATGTCGCCCTTCCCCTTGCTGACAAGGCTATTTCTCGCGGCCTATATGATGCTTTGCTCATTGAAAAATCTGAGAACTGAACATCGATATTCTCGCCCTCTGATTCATATCTTATCGCGGTAATATTTACTAAATCGGGACGCACCGTAATCTTCTTGGTAGATTCGCCGCCAGCCAATTCGAAGAAGTAGTAATCATCCGCCAATCCGACATAAACGGCGCGCCCGGATCTAAATCCGTATTTCCCTATCAGTATATCGAGCATATCTCGTGCTCCGATCCCCCATTGGGGCAATGGAGAATTGGGACGACCTACATAATATCTCTTCTGCATTGGACTGAAGGCGAGCAGGGAATCTCTGGTGATCAACAATTTCGCCACGTCTTTTCCCAGCATAGCTTCAATTTGAAATAAATAACGACCATCTTTGAAGTAGAGTGTTCCGCTCAATGATCGTTCACCCAAATCAGGCGTCGAAATCGCGATATCTAATGACTGGGCGACAGAAATAATTGTTGCCTCATTTGAGGTCAAATCCGCCAGGACTGCCTCCGGACTGCCCTTTTCAGGAAGCGGCTTAACTTTCGGTTTTGGCCCGCAGGAAACCAATAAGAGCAAAATCAGGAATGAAACTGATGCAACCGAACGCGCCTTCATCAGAAACCGGCAAACATTCGCGAGAAGAACACCAAAAAGGGCTGAAAAAACATTCCAAAGACATTAATCCCGGTGACAAAACCCAACATAATGATGCCCATAAGCAAGAATTGACCATATCTCTCGTACTGGTAGTACCAGCCAAGTGATTCACGAGGCAAGAGCCCCCGAAGGATACCCGAACCATCCAATGGTGGAATCGGAAGCAAATTAAAGACGGCCAGGATTATGTTGATTTGCATCGCAAAGATTAGCATTTGGATTAAGGTAGTATATATGGTTCTGTGATCGCTTAATGATACCGAATCAAGGCCGACTAAACGGATTATCATCCCAAAGAAGAAAGCTGACAGGAGATTCGCCGCTGGCCCGGCAAGCGAAATCCAAAGGCCATCCTTTATCGGATCACGCAAATTGTATGGATTGACTGGGACAGGTTTTGCCCATCCAAAGCCGACCAGAAGCAGCATTATGGTTCCGAACAAATCGAGATGATAGAGGGGATTAAGGGTTAACCTACCAGCATCCCGGGCAGTGGGATCGCCTTTCCTTAGAGCCATCCATCCATGAGCAAATTCATGGACTGTAATGGCAAAGAGAAATGGTGGCACCATTATTAATATGCGGCCTATGTCAAACACGAGCTAATCCCCTGGCAATCCAAAGATTATGAATAGAAGCCCCTCATAACGGTAACTTCCAGAACTCTCTTGATGGCCAGCATGAATGCGGCGATACGCATACTGGCTTTATGCTCCTGAGCCATCTGCAGGACATTGTTAAACGCTTTCACCATAATCACCTCAAGCCGCTGGTTGACTTCCTTCTCTTCCCAGAAATAACCCATGCGGTCCTGAACCCATTCGAAATAGCTCACGGTCACGCCGCCGGCATTGCAAAGAATATCAGGTATGATAAATATTCCCTTCTCATTCAGAATCTTATCCGCCTCAGGTGTAATTGGCCCGTTGGCGCCCTCCGCAATTATCCTGGCACGAATGCTATCAGCATTGTCGCCCCTAATCACGCTCTCTAAGGCGGCCGGTACCAAGATATCACATTCAATAGAAAGTAATTCGTCATGCGTAATCGCTTTGCTGCCAGGAAAGTTAATAACCTTCTTGGTCCTCTTGACATGCTCGATCAATCGAGGGATGTCTAAGCCATCAGGATTATTCAATGCTCCGTGAATGTCGCTGACAGCGATAATTTTGCATCCTTCCTGATGCATTAATTTTGCCGCCATCGACCCAACATTTCCAAAACCCTGAATGGCGACGCGTGCTCCTTGAAAAGAAATGCCTTTGTGCCGGGCTGCTTCTCGAGCTGTTATTAGGATGCCACGGCCTGTGGCCTCCATCCGGCCTTCGGAACCACCGATAGGCAATGGTTTACCCGTAACCACCGCAGTGACCGTTTGGCGGGCATGCATACTGAAAGTGTCCATCATCCATGCCATTATTTGAGGATTAGTGTTTACATCAGGGGCAGGGACATCCTTCTCCGGTCCAATAAACTCCAAAATCTCGGCGGTATATCTTCGGGTTAAATGTTCCAGCTCGTGGGTGGACATAGTTGTGGGATCACAGCAGATGCCGCCTTTTCCGCCGCCGAAAGGGATACCAACAATTGCGCATTTCCACGTCATCCAGGCCGCCAAAGCCATAACTTCATCCAATGTAACCTGCGGATGAAATCTGACACCTCCTTTAGCCGGACCGCGGCTGATTGAATGCTGGACTCGATACCCAGTAAACATCTCCAGCTTGCCATTGTCCCGCCGAATGGGCAATTTGACAATCAAGCATCGACGCGGTTGCTTTAAGAACTCAAGAATGCCCGGATCAACATTCAATTTAGCCGCAGCTTCGTCAAACTGATGCATGGCCTGTTCAAATGCCGATAACGGAATGTCATTGCTGGATAATTTCGCCATCAATATCCTCCAATTATTTGAATTATTCCCCAAATCAAAATATTTGATATTAACAATAATGGCAACATTTACTTTACTAAACGTGATACAAATTGGTTATTCTTAATAAAATACCGCCAAGGCAAATCGGTTCCCGCATTTATGCCGATCCTCCCCGATGTTCCTATTTGGAAATTATCCATGGAATCATCGTAAACCAGAAGATTCCCGTCGAATAAAGGAAATCCATTCTCTTCCCTGCCAATGGAAAATGCTTGGGTTAATTTGGCGGGGCCAGAGCATAGGTTTTTGATTTCATCTATCCTCCTGTTGGCGATCATGTGTTTGATACCTTTGATTGGCTCCAAAGCCCGAATTAGGACAGCGCAAGCATTGCCTTCCGGCTCGGTCACGAAATTTAGGCAAAAATGTTTCCCATAAGTGAAATAAACATAAGCATGGCCTGGGGGACCAAACATCACCTGGTTTCGCTTGGTCTGTCCTTTGAAGGCGTGGCAGGCCGGATCAATGCTCCCCACATAGGCTTCGGTCTCCACGATTCTGCCGGAGAGCGTGGCCCGGCCGATTTTCCTGACCAAAATTTTGCCAAGCAGTTCTTTGGCAACGACCAGAGTATCCCGGGCATAGAATGATTGCGGAAGAATTAGCATTTGGGTTTCCAGCGCAATCCTATCTCGTCCAGATAAGAAGATGAAATGTCCAATCCAGCGCCCAGATCTGCAGGCGAATGTGCGTCGGATCCCAAAGCCACGATGGGAACTTCCGTCTCCGCGGCCAATTTCAGGATATCTCTTGAGGGATAAGTGCTTCCAACATTTTGCCTTGACGCCGCGGAATTTATTTCAATGCCGATTCCGCTATTCCTAATTTCTGAAAGCGCAACCTTAAGGAGTGCTTCAGGAGGATTATTTATGCTTTCTCCGAAAATTCCATAGCCGTATCTTCTATAACCATCAAGATGGCCCACGCAATCAAATAATCCGCACTTAGCCAGAGCCGCAACGGCGGTGTAATATTTCTCAAAGAATACCTCAAGCGGGAATTTCTCGAAGC
Organism: candidate division Zixibacteria bacterium CG_4_9_14_3_um_filter_46_8; assembly: GCA_002791595.1. GTDB lineage: Bacteria > Zixibacteria > MSB-5A5 > UM-FILTER-46-8 > UM-FILTER-46-8 > UM-FILTER-46-8. The sequence continues at coordinate 8,632 of PFXJ01000090.1, read as the reverse complement.
ACAATGGCGCATGTTTGCTCCAGGTAAAGGCGATTCCCTCAATGCAATGCACCGAACCCAAAATATAATCAAACTTGATATTTCCCTTTATTTTCGACCACGTTTCCTCGACACCATCGAAATAATCAACTTCCACTCCGGCGTAAATTTGAAGTTCATTTGATTTATAGATATCCATAGCGGAGGCAATTTCATCATAGTAACGTTGAACCAATTTCGGCGTTACTCGCATCATCTGGCCATCGACCATCATAAAAGGATCATCCTCATTGCGGCGCGGATCCAAATCGATATGAGTGGTGAAGCAGATTTTCCTCAAACCTTTAGCTAAAGCGGCATTGCAGTATTCATCGATACTCCCCTTGGCATCGATGGAGAAGTCGGGATGAATATGAAAATCGGTTTCGTAAGGTCTTATCATCTCACAAATGGATTAAAATTCTTTTCTTGTTCCACGGTAGTCTCCGGTCCATGTCCAGGGTAGATAATGGTTTCGTCAGGAAGGGCAAAAAGCTTTCCTTGAATTGAGGACATCAGCAAATCAAAATCGCCATTGGGCAAATCGGTCCTTCCCACAGAGCCCAAGAATAGCGTATCGCCCGTAAATACTACACCTTCCCCATACAAAGAAATGCCGCCGGGGGAGTGACCTGGGGTGTGCAGGACTTTAAGAGCAGTTTCGCCGAATTCAATGATCTGACCATCTTCGAGCAAAATATCCGGCTCTTTTGCCGCCATCGGCGAAGCAGTAAAAGCCGAAAGATTTCTTTCAGGGGAGGTTAGCATTTCTGCATCCCCACTATGGATCAGAACCTTGGCGCCGAGGATATTACGAAGATACTCAACCGCTCCAATATGATCAAGATGTCCGTGAGTGAGCACGATCTTGTCAATTCTCAATTTGTTCTGCTTAATCTTTGAAATGACAAAATCCCCCGCATCTCCCGGATCGATCACAATTCCCGCTCGCGTTTTCTCACAACCCACTAGATAACAGTTGGCAAGATATTCCCCAACTTCCAATATATCAATTATCATCTCATTACCTTCCTGTTTAGGCTTCATACCTTTGGATGAAAATAATCGTAAATGACCGAAGCTAACTTCTTCGGAATGCCCGGGCAGGTCAACAGCTCCGAAAATGGAGCGACCTTTATGGCCTGAACAGTCCCGAATTTGGCCAAAAGATGCAGTTTTCGGACTTCCCCTATTCCTGGAACTTCATCGAGCTCCGAAGCAATCGCCCGCTTTGCTCTTAACTTACGGTGATATTCAATTGCAAAACGATGAGCCTCGTCACGAAGCCTCTGCAGAAGCTTGAGGGCCGAAGAAGAATGAGGAATAAGAATCGATTCCTTCTTATTCGGGACAAATACTTCATCCAAGCGCTTTGCCAACGAAATCACCGGAATATCATAATTCAAAGACCTCAAAGTCATTTCAGCGGCGTTCAACTGCCCCTTGCCACCATCTATCAAAACCAGATCGGGCGCGTCCTCTTTCTTTTGTCCTACCCTTCGAAAATAACGTCCCACTACTTCAGCCATCATAGCAAAATCATCCTGGCCTTCAACAAGCTTTATTCTGAAATGGCGGTAATTCCCCTTTCGGGGATACCCATCTCTGAAAAACACCATTGAACCTACCGCTTCCGACTCGCCAAGATTGGAAATGTCAAATGCACAAATGCCTCTTGGAATTTTGTCGAGCCTCAAAACACTTTGGAGTTCATATAGAGAATGCGGTAGCTTTGATTGAGAACCTTCCTTATGAACCAGGAGTTCATCCAACAAAAGTGAAGCGTTGGATATGGCCAGATTCAATAGGCCTGCCTTGCGCCCTTTTTGCGGCAAAACAATGGCTACTTTATGAGACGCCTTTTTGCTCAGCCATCTCTCTAACAGCATTTTATCCGCAACTTCCCCGCTGACCAGAATCTCCCGGGGAAATGCCGCGCCCTCTTTATAATAATTAATAATAAAATTCTTGATGAATTCCCTATGATCGCCGCTTCCACTCTTGTAGTAAAAATGCTGGCGCCCCAGAAGGACGCCGTCCCGTATTTGAAGAACCGAAAAGCAACCATCTTCAGCCACTTCAGCCGAGCCGATATAATCGCGATCAAGGCGATCCGCATTGACTACTTTCTGCTTCTGAATGATACGTTCAATCGCCCTTATCTGATCCCGGCATCGGGCGGCGGCTTCATAATTTTGCTCGGAGGAGTAAGCGCCCATTTGTTCCACAAGCTGATTCACCAACTCTTGCTTTCTCCCATTGAGGAAGGTAATGACATTATTTATGATCAAGCGATAATCCTCTTGGGAAGCTTTGCCGATGCAGGTTCCAATGCATTTCCCAATCTGATAATTCAAACATGGCTTTCTTATTGAACCTTCAGCAGGAATTTGAGTACAGGTCCTCAATGGGAAAATGTCATTAAGGAAATCAACCGCCGCCCGCATTTTCTTGGCCTCTGTATAGGGACCGAAGTATTTCGAACCGTCTTTCTCTAATCTCCTTGTTATGAGAACCCTGGGGAATGGCTCGTGCAATGTAATCCTGATGTAAGGATAACGTTTATCGTCTTTAAGATTCACATTATATCGGGGTCGATACTCCTTTATGAGATTGGCTTCAAGTATCAACGCTTCAATCTCATTATCGGTAACCAATACTTCAAAATCAGTAATTTTCGAAATTAGAGCCGTCGTCTTTGCATCCGGCTTCCTGGCGGTGTGGAAGTAACTGCGAACGCGATTTTTCAATACACGCGCTTTGCCAACATAAATGACTTTGCCGGCGGCATTCTTCATAATATAAACGCCGGGATCGTCAGGTAGGTTGGAGAGCTTTCCCTTGATGCTTTCTGGGATGCTTATTCGATTCGTCATATCGCATAGCCAGCATACATCAAAATTGAATCCCGGCTTTTCCGAAATCCTCTAAATAAAACTGCAGGCCCTTTTGGTTCCGTCTGCAGTGAACACTAATGACGAAGTCCTTGCTTCAGGGATTAATCTCCTTGAATCTACACGTAAAATGCCGGAGGATAGGAGGCTGATATGTTATCTGCAGTCCTTTGATGCAAGAGGGATTCATAATGATGTGATCAAACACTGAGACCACATAATCCATATGGGAATTTGTATATACTCGCCTGGGGATAGCGAGACGAACCAGGTCCATTTCCGGCAGAATTTCTTCTTCAGTTTCAGGATGATGCTTTGAGAACATTACGTTTCCGATCTCAATCGCCCTGATTCCCCCTTCACGATATAGCGCCACTGCCAGGGCCCATCCGGGATAGTTATGAGGGGAGATATGTTTGATGAATTTTCCAGCATCGACAAAGACCGCATGCCCTCCAGTCGGCTTCACGATGGGAATTCCCATTTCGGACAGCCGCTTGCCAAGATAAGCAATCTGATTCACTCGGAATTCCAGATAATCCTCATTGGTAACTTCCTCTAAACCACGAGCTACGGCTTCCAAATCCCGGCCTGCCAATCCTCCATAGGTGGGATAACCTTCAATGAGAATCAGCAGATTGGCAAGGCGAACAGCTAAGGAATCGTCATTGACGGCAATAAAGCCGCCAATATTAGCCAATCCATCTTTTTTCGCCGACATGGTGCAACCATCCGCATAAGAGAACATCTCTTGGGCAATTTCCCGAATGCTTTTGTTTGAATAACTTTTCTCGCGCTTTTTGATAAAATATGCGTTTTCGGCAAAACGGGCGGCATCAAAAAAGAACGGAATCTTATGGTGGTGAAGGATCTGCGAGACTTGGCGGATATTCGCCATTGAAGCCGGTTGCCCGCCGCCGGTATTGTTGGTGAGCGTAATCATTCCCAGTGGGATCTTATTGGGCCCGACCTTCGCGATGAATGACTCCAGTTTTTGAATGTCAATATTGCCCTTAAAAGGAAATTCGAGCTCTGGATGCCGCCCCTCCTCCACAACCAAATCGACCGCCGATGCGCCCTGATTCTCAATGTTCGCACGGGTAGTATCGAAATGATTGTTGGATGGGACCGAATCGCCTATTGACAAAATAGTTGAGAATAATATATTTTCGGCAACGCGTCCCTGATGGACAGGAATGATATGCGCAAAACCTGTCAGCTCCTTGATTGTTTTTTCAAAATGGAAGAAATTGCGGCATCCGGCATAGGATTCGTCCCCGACCATCAGTCCCGCCCACTGATTATCGGACATTGCGGAAGTTCCCGAATCGGTCAACAAATCAATATAAACATCCTCCGCCGGGATCAAGAACAGATTGAAATGTGCCCTTTGAATTTTCTCGATTCTCTGATGCCGCGGCAATAGCCGTATAGGTTCCACAACCTTAATTCGATATGGTTCAGCCGGACTAATCACATTGTCTCCTTAAGTAATGACCGTGCTAAAAGATGAGAATACATTATTTGAAGCAGGATTCGGTCTGTCGGTCAAATCTTGCCGCCCAATGATTCAAAATTCACAAAATCAGAATGGTTGATAATAATGGCTTCTACGGAGCGGAAGCCTCCATCGCCCTCATGGGCATGAGTAGCTATCAGGTGCTGGACCTCATCGGGCAAGCTATGAGAAGCGGCTAAAGCCATTCCCGAGAAAGGGTGCCTGACCAATTTGCCGCCCGGAGATTTAATGAAATCATTTCCACTTTGGCGATATTCTAATAGCTTACCAACATCGTGAAGCAACCCGCCGGCGACAAGAAAATCGATATTTATTTTAATCCTATCTCCATAGGAATCAACCATTATCTTTGCAGTTTCAATGGCAGTGCGTGTCACCGCGCGGGTATGGACCATCAAATTGATGCCGCTGCCCTTTGTCAGCAGGCTGAAGGGGATATTCTCAAGGTCTCCTTCTTCCCATCCGCCTATTCGCATAGCTTCTGCCCAGATGACCCCGACCTTGGACCTCAATTCCTCATTCTTGATCAAATTGAGCTCCGGGAAATATTTGGTAATATTCATCTTTCCAATCCTAATCCATCAATTAGTCCATTTTCCTGACTTCGAATCGACTTCTAATCCTTCCTACAATCTCATTATTATGGTCGAGGATTTCGGGCGTTGCAAACCTCCCCAAATCACTAACTTCCTTCTCAGACAAGTTGCCAGTTTGGTAGAGGAACTCGACTGTAGCCGGATAGGCCGCACGGCGTGATCCATCCTCTATCTTGATTGCGCCTCCGATCCTGGCATCAGGGAGGCCAAACAATTGCACGCCCTCAGCGCCGGCTTTTGAAATAATCCTTCCGTTAGTGACTTTAGCGATTTCATAATCAAAGCGGCCTTCTCCTGATACCATTTCAGGGTATTCCCTCATGGCAAGCGTAATACCTGAATACACCTTGGCGATTTCGCGCGGAACAGTGTTCGGTGAGAGCAATTGCGCCATGCCTTGAGCGATATTCTTAAGCGGCAGGGCAAAGACAGGGGCGCCACAACCATCTACGCCACGACCTATTTTCTCGGTAGGGTAATGGCAGGCATCGGCAACAGCTTTCAGTATCATCTTCTGGCAGGGATGATCAAATCCCAGATATTCATCTATGAGCCAACTCTTGAATTTACAGAGCGCCAACATCGAGGCGTGCTTGCCGGAACAGTTATTATGCAAGGGACTAAAGACATCCGAAGGACGCGGCGTGATGCTCTTAACAGCATAATAATGAGGAATATGAACTCCACATTTGAGATCACTTTCTGAAAGCCCGGCTTTATTTAGAATATCCCCTAAAGTCTTCACATGGACATCCTCTCCGGAGTGGGAGCCGCTCATTATAGCGATCTCCCGGTTCGTAAAACCGAACTTGCGGGCGGCGCCAGTCTCAATGAGAGGAATCACCTGAAAAGGTTTTGCTACAGAACGCATATAAGTGCTAAATTCCGGATTACCTACCTCGAAAGTAATTCTGCCCTCGCAATCGCAAATCACCGCCGAACCGCGGTGGATCGATTCTACGTTGTCCCCCCGATAGGCATAGACCATCTTTTCGGGAATAATAGAGTTTTCTTCTTCTCTTTCAGCGAAATTCAATTGCACATTATCAGAAGCCGTAACCTACCTCGCCATCAATCATACTTTGAGCCTTGAGAGAATTTCCGGAATGTCGTTGAAAGTTCGGGCAATATGGGCTCCTGCCCTTTCCAGTGTCCGCAATTTGGAGTCGGCAGTGCCCATCGTGCCTTCAACAATTGCTCCGGCATGCCCCATTCGCTTTCCTGGCGGAGCAAAAACTCCTCCAATCATAGCCAATACAGGAGTTTTCATCTTGGAAATCTGATCAGCCGCCCTTTCCTCATAAACCCCGCCAATCTCGCCGGTCAATACCACTGCTCCAGTGTTGTCGTCCTCCTCGAATAATTGAAGGATCTCATCGAAAGTCGAACCTAACACGGGGTCACCGCCAAGCCCCACACAGGTGGTTTCGCCATACCCTGCACGGGTAAGCGTATCGGCAATATAATAGGTTATCGAACCGGAGCGTGATACCGTCCCTACTCTGCCTGGCGAGAACGCAATATCAGGCATAATACCCAAATTGGCTTCGCCCGGCGTGATTATGCCTGCCGTATTTCCGCCCAACACCCTCGCCCCATATTCGACAGCTTCCTTACGGATCCGCATCATATCCAAAATAGGAATATGCTCGGGAATAACTACCACAAATTTAATGCCGGCACGAATCGCCTCAACCGCCGCAGCCTTCACAAATTTCGCCGAGAGAAAAATCACCGATGTATCCGCACCGGTATGTTCAACCGCATCAAAGCAAGTGTCAAAAACCGGCCTCCCTTCGACCACTTGCCCTCCCTTTCCCGGGCTTATCCCCCCAACAATATCCGTCCCATATTCTATCATTCGTTTGGTATGAAAAGAACCCGCCCCGCCGGTGATTCCCTGCACGATCACCCTTGAATTGCCATTAACTAATATCGCCATCTTACTTTACAGTGATCTTATTGAAAACAATCTTCTTGATCGTCTTCGGAAATTTTATGATCTGATAAGGATAAGTCATCACGGTCAGCATACCTCCCGATTCATTATAAAATATGTCAATAATGATGCTATCCTTTTTCTCAATTATGCTCTTCACTCCAACTTTATATCCAGAGGATGTCCTTTCTCCCATCATCACGCAAGCCACTATCTCTTTACTGAAATCCACAGGCGGCTGTGGAAGCTTAGGCTCGATAGAACGGTGAGTCAAATCCCAAATATATTTGAAGTCCGCCTCGGTTTTGGCAATCAAATTCATCTCTTCCGAAGTTCCGCCCTGAGTTCCTGATTCAATAACCTCGAACGCAATTGGTTTGGAATTGCTCTTATTGCCCATAGCCATCAATACCGCAGGAAAAATAATTAAAGAGAATGCGGTTAATAAGATTCTGTTAATCATAGCTCACCTTGCCAATTCGACCGCCCGTTTCGAAATCTCCTCGATGGGCGTTTCAATTCCATGGAATTCGATATTCTTGAAAAGCTCAGGATTTTCTGATTTCGCTTGATTGAAGATTCTGACCCCTTCCTGCCACATATTCCCTGTCATACGCACTACCATGGGTTTGGAAAGGCCATGTTCTTTAAGAAACATCACCACACCCTTGGCGAAATCATCGCAACGGGAAATGCCCCCGAAACGCGCTCCGAAGATCGCCTTCACATTCGGATTCTCGTCGAGGAGAATGAGCATTTTGGCGATACGATCCGGTGATGGCCCGCCTCCCGAATCCATAAAATTAGCAGGCTTGCCGCCATAGTAATGGATAAAATCATTCCCCATAATTCCAAAACCTGCGCCGCCGGGGAACATTCCAATGTTGCCATCCAGATCAAGATATGGAATTCCCCACTCGTGCGCCTGCTTTTCTCTTACAGTCAGCTCGCCCTCCTCGTGGCGCTTTTCAATTCCCATCTCGGCTAAATCGGGATGACGAAACAGGGCATCATCATCGAGCGAAATGCGGGCATCGGCGGCAATAAAGCGACCATCTTTCAAACAAACCAACGGATTTATTTCTACTAACTTGGCGTCGTAGGCGTAGAATAGCTTGTAAACGTTCGAACAAAACGATTCGAATTTGCGAAGATTTCTCGATTCGATTCCAAGTCTCCTGCCCAAATCCAATCCTTCGAAAGCGTAAAATGGCTCATCAATTTCGAAAGGCTTCTTAATAATCTTCTCCGGTGCCTTCGCGGCAACTTCCTCTATATCAACTCCACCCTCCGAACTGGCAATCATCACCAATTTGTAATTGGCCCGGTCGATAGTCATTCCAAGATAAAATTCATTCTCAATATCCAAAAGAGGTTCGATTAAGAGCTTTTCAACCGGATACCCCTTAATCTTCAGATGGAAAAGCTCGCCGCTAAACTTCTCTACTTCGCCCTTCGACCTGGCGGTCTTGATTCCGCCCACTTTGCCTCGTCCGCCGGTCAGGACTTGGGCTTTCAAAACGACATTATAGCCGAATTCTCCTGCAACAGAAATCGCCTCATCGATCGTTGAAGCCACTTTTCCGCCTGGTATGGGAATAGAGAATTTGCTGAATAATTGCTTAGCTTCGTATTCGTATAATCTCAAGTCATATCTCCTGCCATA
>PFXJ01000029.1:21590-24952 GCA_002791595.1 candidate division Zixibacteria bacterium CG_4_9_14_3_um_filter_46_8 | reverse complement strand
ACGACCACCCGATTATTAACCGCCGGGTAGGTAGTTGCTATCGGCAGAGTCATAATGCCGGAAATCTGGCTTGTAAGCCATTGGCTTATGTGACCTGACAGTTTAGAAAAGTGGGTCGGGTTCAGGGTCCCCCGATAAAATCGGGAGGGCGAAAAACCCGACGGTTTGAAAATCAGTATATGTCTGGTTTCTCCCCTCGATGAATCGGGGCTTCGGAACGCTGACCTTTTCCAACACTTCCGAAAGTGTGAATCCAGACTAATCAACGAGATAGATTCCTGTTTCCGCGGGAATGACATGCGGAGAAAGTCAAGAAACTACATTTAGACAAGCTCTCAAGGAGGGAATAGGATTGGATCAGTTTGTCAACAATTAAAAAGGCTGGCATTGGCCAGCCTTTGAATTAGCGCTTTGTTAAATGGTTAGATTATCCCATACCACTGCAACATAGCCTGCATGACCTGAATCGCCTGACTCTTTTCCACATAAAACAGCGGGAAAGAGAAATAAGAGGTTTTGAATGCGGTTCTGTTTTCAGTTCCAACTTCCATCGAGGCTTCATACCTCACCGCCACCGGCCAGCCATCAAATGCTGAGACATACGGCTGGTAGGATCTGAATTTAAGCAAAGTTTCCGATTGGTTTTGCCTTTCCAGATACTCAACTGCCGGCAGATAATAGTTGGTAGTGGCCATTATGGAATCGTCAGGTTCAGGTGTGGAATCATCAGGACCCCATCCGTACCAGTATCCAGAGCCGCGATGCGAGACTAGGACTACTTTTGTAGAATCGAAATCAATGTCAGAAAAATCGGCATGCGCTCCGTAAGCTCCGACCATCTCCTGATTCAAATTGGTCTGGAATTGCCATCCGGGGAAATGGCTGCCATAGAGATTCAAATAGTCCCGGGCAAAACGACCCGGTATATTGTCGCCTTCAATTGTTTGTCCGGTGGCATCGCTGCCATAAATGACATAAGTCGGATAATTCTCTCCGCGGGCAACGTCGCGGAAAGTATAGCGGCCAGTAACCATTATCTGGCCGGTCACATCCAGGTAGCGGGAATACCAGACCAATGCCGAATCCCCGAGTTCCTTAGTCCAATCGTCATTCAAAATGAGAAGCATTTTATATTTGACGAGATCATCTGGATTGGCGCCACCGGTATCAGTGCCTTGATGATTATCATACCAATCGACCTTTGAGGCAGGCACCCCGCAGGAATCAAGGATTTCACGATAAAAGGCGCGGTATGTTGCTGAATCTGTGAAAACACCCGGAGCATTGTTTTGATAACCTGAATCGTCAATTATCAGGATGTCTTTCAGTTCAGAACTACCCGAGTTCCAGTAGGGTTGCATCACATGGATGATACCGGCGGAAGTTGTGTCATTGGTAGGATTACCGAGAGAATCCAAAGCCACAAATGAGCTATCTACCACAAAAGCATCATCGCGCGCCATCACCCAAAAGAAATAGTAACCGGTACGCAGATTGTAAAGAGTGACCGTTTCTTCAGTCACCCAGACGCCACCGGAGAGAGTATCAAGCGACTCCCACCTCACCATTTTATTTGAAGTGGAATCCAAAGCCGTATAGACATCATTGGAGTCCAGCGTACTGGCATTAATCTCCTCCGGAGTAGCATACGGGCCGAATAATGCCCAATGATATTCAAAAGAAGGTTGTGCATCTGGAAAGTCAGATGAGTCACTGCCTATCCATTCAACTGTGAGCCCTTTGAAATATTCGGTCAGGTAAGGATAGCTATAGAAAGTTCTCCAGAAATCGGTAATCAGATGTGTGTCCGGCGGATGATTAATTCGCGCAAACAGCCGGTATTTGATCAGTGAAAAGGCACCATCGTCATCTTTTGCCATGACGAATATATACTGTTCATATGAAAGTAGAGTATCTTCGGGTGCGTAAAGCTTGACTACATCCCCGGAACTCTCCACCGCCGTCCAGGAAGAATCCGGAGGGATAGTCACTGAATCGACAAAGGCTCCGGGATTAACCACTTGGGAGCTGTCCTCCGGGTTGTATTTCAGCACCAGCTTGTAGTAGTATTCTTCGATGATGCCATCCTCATCAATCCCATACCAGCTTATGGCAGGATTATAGGAAAAGAGGATGGAATCTGTGGGAATATTCGTAAAATATACTTTGGGACGTATATTTTCTTTCGGCCCCCCACCTAAATCCAGTTTGGAACACCCGGTCAGATATAATACGGCAACCATTATGATCAACGGGGCGAGCCACAATAGACGTTTAATTTGCATTCTCTATTAACCTCCGCAATGTCTAAAATTCCAAACCCAGAGAGAATCTATGGGTCTGATCAAGGTATCCGAAATCCTGATAACCATAATCAATGCCGACTTTGAATTTGGAAACATCGGTCTTAATCCCGCCGCCGAGAGTAATACCTTCGGCAGAGAAGAGTTTTCGGGCACCGAAGTAATCCACATTAAACAGCTTGCCGACTCGCAAAGCCACAAAATCATTGAACCAGTACTCCAATCCGGAGGAGTATTTTTCCAGATTATCATTTGGGTGGCTTAACTGCGCCGAAAAAGTCATCTTATGGGTTGGCCCCTGAACGATGTCAACCGCCGCACCGAATTTGAAGTCGATCGGAAGAGGATAAGCCTCCTCGATAAACTTCAAGTCCGGCCCGAAATTCCTCAAAATCATGCAGACTTTCAGGTTGCGGAATCCGGTGTTGTAATAAGTACCGACATCTGCGCCCCATCCATCCGCCTTATAAGTTTCGTAAAGCTCAGCAATATATTTCACCGTGAAGCCGATGCTGAAATGCTGAGTCAATGCAGAACCATAGGAAAGGGCCATGGCATAATCTTTGGCCTGAAACGTGTTGCCATTTCCGGTAGGATGCTTATAAGTAGTGACGGGCATATCGCCGGTCGAAAGCATGTAAAAAGCGACACCTACATTGCCCATCAGGGATCTCACCGGCATGGTGAACCCCGCAAATTCGTAAGTGATATCCGCCGGGTATTGGATATGCGTGAACATAGCCTTATACCGGTCGAATTCCGCGATGGCGGCGGGGTTGTAATAGAGGGCGGAGGCGTCGTCTATATTTGCAATTACGGCTTCGCCCAAGGCCATAGCGCGCGCTGATACGCCCACCTCCAGGAATTGCGCGCCGGCAGTACCTACCTTGGCTTGCCCATAAGCAAGCGCGGGTAAGATCAGCAGGGCAAGGGCAATTACCGCTACCTTTCTCATATCCTTCTCCTTATTATATTCTAAAATCAAAGCCTTAACCTCACCTTCTTACTTGATCACCACGAATTTACCGATCTGCCGGCCTTTGTCGGAATCGATGCTGT
>PFXJ01000029.1:19441-21559 GCA_002791595.1 candidate division Zixibacteria bacterium CG_4_9_14_3_um_filter_46_8 | reverse complement strand
AGATTAAATCCCAACTTGTAATAGGCTGGTCGATACCCGCCACAGGTTTGAAATCAATCTTGTCAACCAGGTCGCCATCAAGAGTGAATATCCTGATAGTGCATTCGCCGGGCAGATTGGCGAAGTAGATTCGTTGTGAATAAGCAGGGTCAATATTTACATCCTCCCATCCATCGCGCCTATACATCCCATCCAGTACGTATGGGTTGGGATATACATACGCATCGCCACTGACGTTTTCAAAATTGTTGATGGCATAAATCGCCCTCATATTAATAGATTTGGAGCTCTCAAGTGGCGCCAGTTGAGTGCGAGGGTCGCCATAATCAAACGCGGTAACCGAATAGTAATAAGGAATACTGGATAGCACTCCGGATACCGGGAACGAGTAATGGCGTGAATATATCGTATCACCGCTTTCCGAATCAATCTTGATTAAGGTGCTATCCAAAATTTCGGAATGCAATTCAAAAGTGGTAGGGATATTGTTATAACCCAAGGCTCCCACACCGGTCGTATCTTGGAATAAAGTATCTTCTTCAAAACACCCGGTATTTTCCGCGTGAGGCACATAGACTTTATTGCCGTTGTCGGTCGGGCATAAGAGCGGCTCATACGGCGGCTTGGGATCAACGACAAATCGGAACGTGTCGCTCTCCTCTGCCATTTTAAGAAGCTCAGCAAGAGTTTTGGGGGCGTCCTTGCTTAATTTCATCCTTCCCTTCAGGGGATCCCAGACCAGCCGGTCATAATCAATTCGATCGAATGACCCCAGCAGAACGAACTCGCTCAAGACTTCGCTACGTGACCTGTATATCCGATAACCCTCGAAATCAAGGCCGTTTCCGAAACTGTCCTCAGTGTATTCTGAAATATCACCTGTCCAGATAACTTTGACATTATTCAGGCTCGCCTCGAATTCAAGATCCGGGGAATCCGGCGGCGGCGGTCCTTTGAAATCAGGAATATCATCGCCTGAAATGTAGATGGTATCGCCATCGACAACTACGAATTTTCCGCCAGGCCCGGGGTTATCATATACCCATTGTGCCCAAGTAGCGTTTAGAGCCAGGTCATTGAAATCAAGGCTGTTGAGGAATGATTGAATCGCTTCAGGATCATCCTCCTTGCCCAAAAATAGTCTACTATAATCATCTGTATTCACATGAAGGTCTTCACCACCGACATAGGCAACTGTCATCAGAAGGGAATCGCCCGGCAGAATTTGTGGGAACGGTCCGAATGAATAAGTGTAACGCGTATCATAGCCGTTGGCGATCTCGCGGGCATTAGCATCCGGCAAGGGCGATATCCATCTGTCGTGGTCATACGGCCCATTAGAAGTGTAATCAATGCGGGCGAAGGCCTGATCATAATCGAATTCCCGATTCGAGATAGCCCTGTAACGAGCGGCGTCGCCTCCGGGAGTGCCGCGCCCTCCACCGGGGTATGTTCCAAAATAGTTCTCGAGCCACTGTGGACCCCAATCCAAAGACGAATTCACATTGGATATCCACCAATTGAATCCGACGCTGTCGGAACCTTCGGGAACACGCACCACCCGCGTTCCGGTTGCTCCTCTAACTGACTCGTATGACCAAGCGCCTCCATCAGGGTCGCCATCGTTATCCATAATATAAGCGGTTTTGATCTCAAGACTGTCGATGGTCTCAATCGGCTTGGCCTTAAGCAAGAATCCGGTCATATCGTCCTGGGCTCCGTTACCGCTATTGTTCTTATGGTGTACATCCGCATCAACATGGAAAGCAACCCAAAGGTCATTTATGGGGAACTCGCTGATATTGGTTAATTTGAAGTCGAAGAGGATAAAATCCTCAGCGTACTCATAAGACCAGGAATAGCTCTTTTGTTCTATTTCAATTCCAATGGGCCTTTGAGGCCTCTGATCGATGGGATCCACTTCGGCATAGGTAACATTAGTGTCAGCATAGTAGGCGATGAAATCCTCTTCAGATATGGAATTCTCGACACTAAATTGGTTCGGATAACAATCGGTTCTCGTGCGCGGATAGGCCGAGGTTGGTCTGGTAGAGCCAAGCCAGATTACCCCAGTGGATTCCTCAGCCACATCTGGAAAGTACTCGTGGGAATCCCACC
>PFXJ01000029.1:0-19432 GCA_002791595.1 candidate division Zixibacteria bacterium CG_4_9_14_3_um_filter_46_8 | reverse complement strand
TCCAGATTGCGCCTTGGAAAAGATACTCGAGGTTTGAGCCTGCAGGGAATTGGCAGGAAGGCGCCGCCAAATTGGTTTCACAGTCTATAGTATTGGCATCCTGGGCACTGCCCAAAAAGCCCCAGTTGGTGACTGTGAAAAGGATATTCGAAATCCTATGAGTAGCGTTCACGGTATTTGGGACACCTGCCGCCGCTTTATTCAGGCTGAAACTCCTTTCCTTAGGCATCGTTCTACCATATCCTTCATTGATGGATATGAAGAAAAATACCGCCATCAGAATCGGCAATACAATGAAGCCTTTCCTTAGGAATTTCTTTTTGCTAAAATACATCTGAAATCTCCATTTATCTCATTACAAATCCCCGGGCCCGGCATACGACAGGCCCGGATATATTTAAAATTTCACAGCTAAAGCCATCTTCACATTTCGTCCAGCGCCCCAGTTTGATGGATCCATATCATGCTCGGAGCCGGTCACAATGAGCCTGTTTGAACTTAAGATGGAAGTATCGGGGCGGCCGGTATCGCCATAGACCTTAATCACATTTTTCTTGTTAAACAAATTGGTGATCCAAAGACTATAAGTGAAATCGAGTCCGCCAGCAATGAAATCCTTATATATCTTCAAATCAACATTGGAGTAGGATGGCATCGTTTCGGAATTCGCCGGTGGACTCTGAGTTCCGATTACGGTAATTCCAGGGTACCGCTTCGACGGAGAAAAAGGGAATCCGGAATTAACTTGCCACAACACACTGGCGCCCCAGGCATCCGGAAGCTTTATCCCTCCTACCACCGGATGATCATCCTGACGAATCCTCAGGGTGGCATCCAAAGTAACTTGATGGCGAATATCCCAATCCAGGGCCGATTCCTTCAAAGGGATTTGCTGGTTTTCGGCTCTCAAGTAGTAATCCGCCGTTCCGGAAGATGATTTCCCAAACGCCCAGGAATACTCGTATTTGGCTCCCCAGGTTAGGTAATCGGCGATGGATTTGGTCAATTCAAATTCAAAGCCTCTGGCGCGGGCGTAATCAAGGTTGCCGTATTTATCGGCAGCTAGCCGTCCCCTTCCTTCGATTACGTTGATCAAGCCATACTGGTCCTTATAAAAACCAGATAATTTCAGCTTATAAGCGTAATTGATAAGATACTCGATCCCAAGTTCGTATTGGATCGTTTTGGAGTAATCGAGGTTCACGTTCCCCACAATCGGCAATGCCCCGGAGCCAATATTCTGAGTAGCTCTGGCATAAAAACGGTAATATTCAGGCAACTGGTAGGCATGGCCATAGTTGAAATACACTTTGGCCTTATCCGAAATCGGGTAAGAAACGCCCAATCGGGGAGATATTACATTGGCTTGATCCGAGGACTTATCGGTGCCATAATATACGCCCTCTTCGGTTTCAATGGCGTGAATCTCGTCAGCCTGAACGAAATAGTCCCAGCGAAAACCGATATTGAAGAACATTTCGCCGTAGCTGATATTGTCCTGAGCGTAGAAAGCGCCCTGCTTCGGTGTTCTCCAATAGAAGTCCCGGAATATTCCACGCCCTTCCCAAGGTTCACCGGAATCCGGCGGCCCCACGTAAGGAGCCCACGGATATCTCAAATCGGCCATCCGAAGCTTCACGAATTTGTACTCCACTCCGGTTTTCATATCATGATGGATCGAAGGTGCACTGGTAACATCGAGTTTGATAGTGTAAATATCTGAACGACGATGGCTGTAAGTGGCACGGCGGTCGAACCCGGAATCAAAGAAGAGGTCCTTTCCGTCCCATTTGCCGTTGCCATTCAAATCCACGAACGGTTCGCCCGGATTATAAACCTGGTCAGGACGATCATATTTTCCATTCCGGTTAAGGTCATCATAAGGGACACCAGAGGTCCAATCATCTTCGGGCCCGTCATATTTGCCATTGCTATTCAGATCGTCAGCGCTGGTGAATATGTCGATACCATCGTCGTAAACACCATTGCGGTTAAGATCTGTGTAGGGTTCACCAATGATGGTATCGCCATCAATGAAAGGTTCCTGATTATCAGGTTCAACAATGGTTCCCCTTTCGGGATCGTATATCCCATTGTTATTGGTGTCAACAAGCAGTTCAGCCGAATTCCACACGCCATCGCCATTAAGGTCTGAGAATGGCTCGCCGAAATTATACTCGCCGTTGCCGTTGGTATCGACATACGGCTCTGCCGCATCCCACTTGCCATTATTGTTAAAATCATCAAAAGTCTCATATTGGTCAAACATCAAGAAATCGCTTGGGACCAAGCCCCCAGGCTTGCGGGTGGCGGCGATGCTGTATTTGGATACCTGCAATTCATAGAAAGTATTCTTGAGCCACCCCGGTTTGTCACTGAAATACATTTGATATAGATCCGACCATGTTTCCTCGTGGGGAGCAGTTTCCGGACTATAACGATAATCCCAATCCCAATCTATAAAGCTATTCCAATCCCTCTTATAACTAAAGTTCATCTTGCGAGCCGCATCTATCTTGTAAGTCAGCTTAAAGCTGGTCTTATACGAGTTCGATTGCCGATCAGGAATATTCAGACGGAAGGCATCCCATATTTTTTCTTCTTTTCCCCAATTGGGTTTGAGATTCGCGGGCGCATAATTGGAGTAGGATGCGTACGTATCCGTCTTATCCACCGAAATGGAAGCATAATAGGCAAGATTCTCACCCGGAAATTGCAGACCCAATTTGGGGAATAAAACATCCTGAACAAGCGGAACCGGACCGGACATGCTGGCATCCACCCTATCCGAATTGAACGAATACCGATTGAAAGATTTCGATCCGAAATCATCAGTGGTGTATTCGAGATAACCGCTGGTGAACCTCGCATCGCCTTCTTTGGTCGCCAGATTGACCAAACCGGATTGCAGGTTTCCATATTCGGCGGGCCAACCTGCTTTGATAATGGATATTTCAGAGATATCGGAAGATGCCACATCCATGCTCAGATATGGAGACTCCGCCTTTGTCAGAGCCCGTCCCGATTGGTCCGTAACACGACCATCAGAAGTTCGAGGCGAGTTGACACCCAGCGGGTCATTGGTGTCCACTCCATCCACTCGGAACACCACCTCACCAGCCCTGCCGCCACGAGCATGAAGTTGACTGCCTCTCTTTACAAATCCAACTTGAGTTGCTAAGATTCCTTGAGTATCCTTCACTGGCATAGCATCCAGTTCATTTGAACCGATGGCATCCTCATTAGCGGTCACCCGGCCCTCGATCGGTTTTCGCTTGGCTACCACCTTGACTTCCTTCATCTCTAATGCCTCAGTAGTGAGACTCAAATCGATGGAAGTGTTCTTGTCGATGCTTACTTGCACCTCTGTAACTGTCATGGGAGCATAACCGACCAGCGAAACCGCCAGCTCGTAAGTGCCGGGGGCTACGTTCTGAATACGGTAGTTGCCGCTAAAGTCGGTCGGGGCCCCTATCTGTGTCCCTTTGATGAGCACAGTTACCCCTGGCAACGGTTCGCGCGTATTCTTGTCGATGATTCTACCAGTAATCTGCCCTGTGGTTCCTCCATAAACCAAGCTCGCACAGATACCGATTATTACTAGACAGACCAGAAGCGAGGTAAGCTTTCCTCCTGTCCACATAGGAATTCTCATGGCATACCTCCTTTGAAAGGTTTATATTATTGTTTCTATTTTCGGATGCTTTTATGATTACGCCAGCCTGACTTCTACTGTTTAATCTTATCAGTTTATTTTCTTAATTAATAGGACAAGATTAAGTTGTCAACCATAAAAGTCAAGTGATTTTTGCAACATTTTCTCGATATTGCTTTCTAAATTAAAAACAAAACCCCGGCTCTTGATGTTCCATCTTTGAGCCCCGATTCTTTTCTAAAGAAACCGCCTATCAACAGCAGAGTTTATGTTCTTTCTCTGAAATCTTCAAACTACCTACCAAAATAGACGATTGGCAATTCCCTATGCCACAACGGGGTTACATCAGATGGGGATAATTGGATTCGAGAGCACTCGTGATTAGGTCAATAAAAAAGCCCGCCTTATGGCGGGCATCAATAATCACAGATATGACATCCTTATTTTTGGGCAGGTGCTGGAGCTGGACGCGGATGCGCTATTTGAGCAAAGAATGCTTTGTAATTGAATTCCTTGTAAAAATCATTGCCCTCTGGGGTATGACATTTCTTACAGGTTTTCTCATCTGGCATAATCAATCCAGCCGCCATTGCTTGCTTCATGTCTTTCATAATAGCCATAGTTTTGTAATCAGAGCCAGGACCGTGGCAAGCCTCGCAACCTACTCCTTCTTCCATTTTGAAAGTCACATCTTTGGCTTCTGCCGCAGCGCCAAAACCAGTCACATGGCATTTCAAGCACTTATCTGATTTTTGAGGATCATCGACACCAAGCTTCTTGGCCGCTTCTTTGGCTTTCTCGGTCGCCAGAACTGTAAATGCTTGAGCATGTTTCGACTTTTCCCAGATTTCCTGCTGATTGCCATATTTTTCCAACTTATGGCAAGCTTTGCACTTATCCCCACCCACATATTTCGGTGCGGCATAGGCAAGATTGAATGCGACAAATATCGTCAATGCAACGATAATAACAAAAATGCTTCGATTCATTAGAATCACCTCCAGCTATTAGTTAATGTTTCGTGCGAATTTATATACCTCTTATTTCTTTGTCAAGAACATTTATGAATAACCGTTAATTTATCAGTTTATTATTGTATGCTTTCTTTAATAAAAAGTTTCAGATCACTACAGCGAAAAGACAAGCCGGGATCAATCCAGTCCATTATGCGATTTCGGAGAGTTTCGAGATCATTCCACTAATGCCATTTTTCTCGTAAGCGCTCTATCCCCGGCGATTAGAGTGTAGAAATATATCCCGCTGGAATATTGCGCCATCTCATATCACCGAATATTCCCCGGCTTCTTGAATTCCATTTAACAAGGTTTCCACTATGTGCCTCTTGTCAAATAAAAAAGGTTGGGAGTGGTCTCCCAACCTGAATTATATCAATCTGATATATCGATGCTACTTCAACAATGCCATTCTCTTTGTCGTAGTCTGCTCTCCCGCGGTGAGTTTATAGAAGTAAATTCCGCTGGAATATTTGGAGGCATTCCAGATTACAGTATAAACGCCGGGATTAAGGTTATCCGAAAATACGGTTTCAACTAATTGGCCAGCAAGGTTATAGACGCTCACATCTACATCCGAAGCCTTTTCAATGCCGAATATGATATTGGTGGTGGCATTAAATGGATTGGGATAATTCTGGGCAAGGCCGAATCCTGTCGGAATCTCAACTTCATTCCCCTCATCAACAGAAGTTTGACAGTTGTAATAGATCACATGGGCCCTGATATTCATATCGCTATCAGTATTGGTCCAGCTTCCGCTTGGCGTCTTGGCTTTGCTACGATTATCAGTGTTGCCCTCAGCATCCCTGGTGGCCAGCGGAGGAGAGGCTTCCAGAAGTTCCCATCCTGCATGGAAATCGTAAGCTTCTAAAGCCACAGGAGGCTCGATGTCAATGCGCTGATAGGTATTATTCCCGCTGAAAGTTGTTGGGATCGGATCAATAACGTCCGCTCCGGGATTACCAGGAGAACTGGGATTATCGCGCCATACATGCACCTGGCCGGATCCGGCTCCGCTGGTTGTGACTATTTCGACATAGTATAGGAAAACGCAGGTATCCGGGAAATGCGACTGCTCGGGGGTAAAGCGAACCGCAAACATAGAACCAGAATCGTGAGGGGAAGAGACCCCGTATGCGGGAGCGTCGTCATAAGCAATTACTTCCGGCTCCGGAGCCGGCTCCACATAGTAACGCACAGAGGCTCTTATGTTTAAATCATTATCCGTTGTTGTCCAGGCTCCCGAAGGCATCTTTGCCCTGCTACGGTTTTGGGTATTGCCATCACCATCAGTGGTGGCATACGGAGGGGCTACCTGAGCAAGTTCCCAGCCCACATGGAAGTCCTGATCCGTTATTTCTACTGGAGCAGTTAGAGCAATATCTTGATAGGATGCATCTCCTGCAAGCACTACCGCCAATGGAGTCATCAGATCTACTCCCGGCGCACCACCGTCATCTTTCCACACATGAACCAAGGCATTCCCCGGCCCGCTGGAGGTGACTATCTGCACTGCCAATAACGAACAAGCTTCATCAGGATATCTTGTATTGGTAAAGCGAACGCTGAACTGGCTTCCTGACTGATTGTATGATGGCAATATATAGGATGGAGCGCCATCATAAAAAAGCAGCTCGTCGTTGGTGGGGACATAGTATTCCACATAACATCTAATGACAAGGTCATTATCCAACACGGTCCAAGAACCGCTGGGTGTTTTCGCCTTGCTTCTCTGCTCGGTGTTGCCATCGCTGTCGGTGACAGCATAAGGCGGGGCGGCATTGATCAATTCGAATCCGACATGAAAATCGCCGCCGCCCAAATCAATAATTGGGCTGATGGTAATAACCTGGGGAGTGTTGTCTCCGGTCAGAGTAACTGTGAACGGAGTTACTACGTCGGTGCCCGGATTGCCACTGTCATCATCCCAAACGTGCATTAAAACATCACCGGTGCCGAGCGTGCTGTAAATCTGCACAAACTTCAGTGAACAATCTTCGGCAGGGGTAAAGCGAACGGCAAACATGGTCCCGGCCTGATTGTATTGCGGCAAGTAGCCGGAGGAACCGGAATCGTAAAAAAGGCCTGTTCCCTGTGCGTCCAAGGGCTTGCTGATTGGCTCATTGCTTGGTATCAATTCATCAGCCATGGATGGTTTAGCCAAAGCAAAACAGCAAGCGGCGGTCAACATCAAAATCCCCGCCAGAATGATCTTGAGCTTTAGGTTCATTTGTTTACTCCTTCTTAGTTTCTGGATGTATGTTTGTATCAAAGTATTATTGTCAATAATAATAGACTCCATTGCTATACCAACTTCTCCTTAATATACCAAAGATAATCCATTTCAGATGCTAAGAGCAAATCTCTTTCCCTTTATTATTATTAATTTCTTAATTTAATAAAAGTACCATCTGGGCACACATCTTTAAAGGGTAATATATATTATACTTCATAATTGTCAAGCATTTTTATCCGCCCTATTTTGAGATTTTTCGTAATATCACGAATTGCAATTAGAATTGTTATGGAATATGCATTTAGATTGAACAATGTTGCATATTTCAAGCAAAAGAAATGCCCGGATTAGGGCAATTGCCGGCTGTTGTATTAATACCTTATCCGCCAAAACCGGCTACAAATATGCCAGCCGACAGATAATATAATTTGCGGCCATTTGAATGATGCATTCAATTAGCCTGAAACCACTGCTCACGAAGCTAATTTTATGGATTAGGGCTAAACTCCGGTTATCGTAACGGCGCAAGATGGCTTATGATAATGGGTAGTAAATAAGGCTATCGGAACCCAAAACATTTGTTAGTTTGGGTCAGGCAACCGCAATTACTCTTTTTATAGATGGAATCTTTTCCTTGAGTGTTCTCTCAATCCCCATCTGAAGCGTCATTTTCGACATTGGACAGCCACCGCAGGCGCCGGTCAGTCTCACGGAGACAACCCCATCGTCAGAAACCTCCACTAATTCCACATCGCCCCCATCCGCCTGCAAATATGCTCTTATACTATTTAATGCTTGCTCGACCTTGTCTTTCATTTTTACCATCTCTCAATAATATGTCCTGCTCCATCTTCTGCCACGTCGGAATATAGTGTGAAGATTGACCCTTGTAAATAGAAATTATTATCAAGGCACAATAAAGCTTGCACTATTTTCCTATTTGGCTCAAATCCCAAGCCGAGACTCCAAACACCAGGAAAGCACGCTCATTCTTTGGCTTTGGACAGCCCTAATTGCCACCATTCGCTTAGCAGGTTCCGCCATTCCAGGGCTTCGGCGGTGCCAATGCTAAACTGCCCTCCAGGCATCAATTTGTCCACCTGATCCTTCCGTTCCTTTTTGGCCCACGAGAGAAAAGAGCTGTATGGAGCCCGAAGTCCTTTGAGGCTTTCAGCCGATATCTCTCCCTTGAAACTGCTTATCGAGTCACCCCTGAACACGATATACGCATACTTGAAAATTGATTCTTTGGCTCCAAGCAATCTGAGCCAGTCATTGTTTTCTGAAAGCTTGAAAGAAACAGTATCTCCCCTGACCCCGATTTCATCGTAAGATAGTTTCTCATTGAGCGCCGCATACCAATCCAGCAGTGAGCGAACCTGGCCTTTCTGTTGCAAGGAAAACCCGCCGACGACTTCATAGCGGATATCCTCAGTAAAATATGAGAGGATCTTTTCTGTATCGTGGGCATTAAAGTCCTGGAAATAAGCTTGGGTTATCTCGGCAATTTTTGGCTGAGCGGGTTCTTTCCGCTTCTTCGAGCAAGACGGGCAAATCACTATCAGAAATAGCATAAATGCTAATGAAGTAAGTGATAAATAAATGTTTTTCATCGAAACCTCCAAAACGTACTGCGATCCTAATCCTATTTATGCGGCGGCTTTCCGAGCCTCCCGAGCTTCAATCATAAGCAATTATTATTATATATTGATTATTGTCAATAGTTTCCTGGTACGAATATCTAAGCGGCCGGATTTTGGAGGCCGGGGTTTTGATCGAGCTTATTGATTTGTCCCCTTATCGGCGTCCTAACTCGGAGCCCCGACTGCCGAGGTTTATTATGGCCAGCGCTTCATCGGTAAGATATGCCCGATATTGCATTCCTCCCGAATCCGATTTTCTCATCGCTTCTCTAATGGCCGGTATTTCTGAAGGATGAACCAAATGGACTTCACGGATTTCCTTAGTGTCGATCTGGTGCAAATCACCTTCAAGATATTCGGCAAGAAATATATGGGTCAACCAATCGATGTGCCGCTGTTTGCAGATAAAGCGGCACCTAATGCGCAACAAATACTTGAGCAACCTTATCCTGCATCCGGTTTCCTCCCAAGCTTCACGGATGCATCCCTGCTCGAGTGTTTCACCCGGTTTAGCTGCGCCGGATGGCGCTCTGAAAAGACCGGGCGGATACCAATGCTTGGCATTAAAAATAAAATGGCCGCCTTTTGCTATAAAGACAGTAATGTCATGGGCGCGCCCATGTCTTTGTGATGCCTTCACCATAGAGAATTCGTGTTCCGGCATGGCCAAAGTCGTTTCCCTGGTCTCAGGAATACCATATTGGGCTTCAGCAAGTTTTATGTCATTTTCATTAATGTATGACATAATGCTATTGTCGGGCGGATGGAATGCTCACTTCCTTAACCCTTCAATGTCAAAGAAACTCCGGCAAAGATGATGGCGCCTCCAATAATGAATACCAAAGTGAATTGCTCGCCGAACAGCGCGAAAGACATTATGGCGGTAATCACCGGCTGAAAATTGTTAATCACTCCCACTTTGGAAGCATCCATATATTTCAAAGCCCAATACCAGATAGTGTAGGCCACAATCGAAGTCATAGTCGCCATATACAAAACGCCCATATAGGCCATCAATGGGGGTTTGGTGAAGTCAAAATCAAGGGAGTAGTAAAGGCCTAAGGGGATAAACATCAATGTTCCCAAGCCCAGTGCCCGGGCTGTCACAAATATGGCGCCATATTTCCTAACCAAAGGAAGTCCTACCACCGTATAAAAGGCCCACGCCATCACCGCAATGAGGATGATCAAATCCCCAACTACATAATCCGAGCCGAAATCTATGCCGCGCTCGTCGAGGATGAGAACAACCCCCATAAAAGCCGCAGCTATCCCGATGCTTTTCAGCCACGCAAATGATTCCTCCTTATAGGATAGTGAAATCAGGTAGATGAAAATGGGCAAAGTAGAATACATCAATGCGGAGTGCGCGGGAGTAGTGAGTCTTAATCCCAATAAAAATAATAACTGATTTATGGGAATTACCAATATCGATAAAATAATAAATCGGCCTCGGTCTGCCTTCTCAATTTTCATATTTGGAAGGAAAGATTTGGTCCCGAGATGGAGTATGAGCGCCGCCGCTACGAAGCGAATCAGCCCTAATGTCAAAGGAGGTATATACTGAAGACTGTACTTGCCCCAAAGGTATGTACCGCCCACGATAAACAGGTTTATTATCAGGGCGAATGCAAGCGAGAACGGACGGGGCGTTGACAGGGTATGTTCCTATAGAGAGAGGCAGTATAAGGTCACATCGATACGATTAATGATTCTTCATCTCAATTATGTGCATTTTGCTTTGCAACCCTTTCTGCGCCAAATCGAGGGCCGAATCGATATCGATATAGGCGGTATTCAAGACCAAATCATAATGCACCGGATCGTTGATGTCGTAATCGAAATTCTTGCGTATGAATTCCCGCCGAGCTTTATCGCTTTCCTCGATTGTTTTCTCGGCTTCCTTAACTGTAAGTCCCTTGAACTCGATCATATTCGATATTCTATCCGAAACGGGCGCCACTACTCTTATATGCAACCCGGTATTAAGTTTTAGAATGAAATTTGCCCCTCGGCCCACGATTACTGCCCCGCCATGTGAGGCAATTGTATAGATCGATTTCGCAAGCCATTGCATGTAATCAGAAACATCGACAATCTTCCCCTTTAGGATGCCTTCCACCCATAACTGGAGTTGAGGAATGAGCTTCTCATCAAGGGACTCGATCAGGCGACGACGGCATCCGGCGTCACGGCATATAAAATCTATCAACTCCCGATGGAAAATTTCGAAACCTAAGCGCTCAGCCAGCCTCTTTGCAAAAAATGATCCCCGGCTTCCTTGTTGGCGGCTTACCGTTATTATAGCTTTCGGTCTGGGCCCAGGTTCACCATTCTTATAAATACTTTCCTTTTTTAGTTCCCACTGCCTAATCTGCCTATCGACGATCGATTCCAGTGAAACCATAAATCACCTCCCGGTATAATATATTTTAAAATCATACTTATCATAAATGAAGTCAAGCAATTTAATGATGTGCCCAATCAGCCACACCGGGAACTATGTTCGAGGGAGTTGATTTTAAAATGGAGTTTTAATAAATTATTTCCATTTGCTGATAGCGAAATCGATGGTATATAACGGAAATAGGTCCAGCGGGGATAGTTAGGGAGACAATATTGACAAACTTACATCCGGCAGTTGTGCACTTTGCGATCGGATTATTCACAGCATCGGTAATTCTCGACATCATCGGATTCTCCACCAAACGCGAATATTTCAATAGTGCGGGTTGGCTGAATCTAACCTTGGCAGTGGTTGCCTCATTGGTCTCCGTTCTCACCGGCTTTTTGGCTGAGGATTCAGTTATTGTGACTAAGGAAGCGCACCGGTTAATGGAGATTCACGAGACCCTGGGGCTTGTGGTCCTGGGTATTGCCGCCATTCTAATGATATGGAGGCTTTTCAATCAGGGACCATTATCGAATCGTCAGATACCGTTTTATATTATTATTGCCGTGGCCGGATTGCTTTTTTTGCTTGCTTCGGGTCACTATGGCGGGGAAATGGTTTACGAATACGGGGTGGGAGTAAAACCGGTGATGAAGCAAACCCTGCAAGATGAAAAATCCGCAGACACCCTTATTACCCCGCATATATCAAATCGAAAATAGGATTTTCCCACCGCTCAGGCTTTGGTAGAAGGCGGCTTTATCAGAAATCAAGAATCACTGCGCCACTGGCTTCTGCTGATTAATTTCAATGGGATTTATATCTTTGGGACGAGTTCCCAAAAAGGTTGTAATGGAAGCTCCGAATGAAATGGGAATAATGACCAGCACAAAAACAACCAATCCAACAATCTCGAAAACCTTGCCGATCCCCCCGACAAAACCTCCGAATATAGTGATCAACGCTCCGACCACAAAAACAGCCTGGCATAAAGTTGCTCCCAGCAGGACCGAGAACAATGGTGATTTCTCAGGAGTATTGATCATTTCCAGGAATTTCTCGCCAACTATTATGCTGAAGGCCGCAAATCCCAAAATTAGGGCGGCGCATATCAGAAGGGGGAGCACAAGGATAGCTACCGGTATCCCGATTATGGTTATCGCCAGAATGACTATTACAAAGGGTAGGGCCAAAAAGTAAACATAACCAAGCAACAGAGATTTCAATGTCCCTTTAATGATCATCAGTTGCACCTTGCCAACATTTTTGGGGGCCAGCGATGCCGCCACCAATGCAAAAAGCAGAAAAAGGGCGGATATTATCAGAAGGGGGCTTGGGAATGAGATATCCGGACGCTTTAGGCCATAGATTGGGGTTTCGACTATCTCGCCCCTGATCACGGCGCCGGATTCCTTCTCAATCTTCCCTCCGATTGAAGAAACATCGCCATTGACTCTTCCGGTGGAGGTTACCGTGATATCGCCATTAATCGCCAGAATATCGCCATCCACCGCACCTCTAACTATGACATCGGACCCCAAGACAATTATGTCATGTTCTATTTCTTCAGCTTCTTCGATTATCTTGGTCTTGCCAGTAGTGACCTGAACGTTTTTGTCGGGCACAGCCATCTTATGAGGGAGATCGGGACGATTGATAATTCCGTCAAATTCCGGAATCTCCGGAATATCCATTTCAGTGGCATTCAAATCAACTTCTATCCTGCGTCCATCCTTGGTTATCATCTCCACCCGGCCATTTTCAATAGCGACCTCTATCAAAGTGGTCTTTTTCGAAAGGACCTCATCCAGCACCTTGGGCGCACTAGAGGAAATTCTCGGTGCAACAGGTTCATTATCTTCTTCCGATGCCGACCAAGCCGCCGCCGAAATCAAGAGCAATATAATTATGGGGTAGAAACGCATCTTGATGGCTTTCACATAACCCGTATTCAAAATTTATGGATTGCAGTCATATTACTGCTGTTAATATCGTCAGATTTCCCGCCAGCCTGCAGACTGCCTTCCAATTAGACCCGATCTTACCTTAAATCCTTAAGTCTCTTCTTGAGAAGCTCCCTGGCTCTAAAAATCCGTGCTTTAACTGTGCCTACCGGTATTCTAAGTTGGGAAGCGATTTCTTCATAAGTATAATCTTCTTGATGGCGCATAACAATCACTTCACGATATTTTCGCGGTAAAGACTCGATTGCTTCCTGAATCGCATTGCGTTTGGTCTTGGAGCTATAGTCCCGTTCCGGATTTTGAGAATAATCGGGGATCTCAATCGTGACCTGGCCATTTTTTGTCTCGATTGGCTTATCCAATGAGAGCAACTCCATCTTTTTCTTCCGGAGATAATCGATGGCATTGTTTGCGGCTATTTTATAAAGCCAGGTGCTGAATCGATATTCGGATCTATAACTTGCCAAAGAACCGAAAGCTTTGATAAATGTTTCCTGAACCAAATCATGAGCTTCATCCGTATTGCGAATTATCTTCGAAATGATGTGCAGGATCGAGCCGCGATGCACATCGAAAAGAGCACGATAAGCCCTCTGGTCGCCAACCAACGCGGCCGCAATAAGCTTCCGCTCGTCTTCCCTGCTCACTGCCGGCCTTGCATACATTTACGTCTTATAAATATAAAGGTTGCGTTGTCATCGTTCTTCAAGATAGCTCGAAAAAGCCCCATTTTCAAACAAAATTTCACTTTCCCTTTCAATCGAGCATCGTGGTTTTGCAAATTCAACTCCATTAGCTTTCTTGACCGCATCTCAAATTGATATGACCTTCTCGATATCTTCGCAACAATATCCGAATATCAATTGATTTTCAGCAGGGAGCTCGGTCAAGAAATCAGTCATATTTCCCGATAATTTAATATAGAGATATATGAATTATCAAAGTTGTTAGATTATTCAAAATCGCAGAGACTTATGGACCAAGCCACAAAACCTTCATCGACCCCTCCTGGCGGCAGGCTATCATCTATCAGGTGCCCCCAAGGGAATATTCACATTCAAACTGAATTTGCGACATTCCCGTCAGACCGGATAGTCACGACGGCGATGCTTAATGGGGCGGTGTTGTTCAAAAATATCCTCAAGTGGCATAAAACATTCTTCACGCGCGAAAGTTATCTCGAAGCTGAAGAATCTCTGAATTCCCAGCATCAAAAGATATGTGAGGAGACTCGCCATAAAGTGATGCTAAACGGCATCGATGATCTCCTCCCCAAAATGGATTCCGAAACGGATGAGGGTGGCATTCTGAAAATTATAGAGAAAGTGAGGTTGATAGAAAACTGCGTTCTATTAGAAGTTATAGACCAATCCGGCCAAGCTGTTTATACGGTGGCTAGCACCCATCAATTATATGGAAAATCCCTTACTTCCGCTGTTCGAGCATTTGCGGGATTTTTGTCCGATAAACTTCAATGCGGCGACTTTCGAAGGGCATCCTTGCATTCCCCCTCAAAAAACTTTTGTTGGGCAACTCTTGATAACCACCTCTTCACTCTTCAAAGCCCTAAACCCGAAGCTACTCTAATTAAGTTCTCGGAGATTATTGAAAGCGATGAAAGAGCTTCTTCATAGAATCAGATCGGTCCCCAAGGTCATCGGCGTTCTCACGGTAGATACGAGAGAATCGCGGATCTACGATTCATTCCCAACCCAGCAATTATGTGCGGACTTTCAGGATGTGGCTGCGAAGCTTGGCAAGCTCTCGGAGGCGCTTTTGGACAAAGGTCTGCTGAGTTTCCATTTCTCCGACAAGACCGCCTTTGCCTACGTAGATAGCCATTTTCACATTCTCATTCTCGCCGAAACCGGAGTTGAGATTAATTTGCTTAAGACGAGATTGATGGAGCTATTAACAATTCTGAACCGACAACGGCGGAGTCCTATGACGACAGAGATCGATGCGGACATCATCAGCCCTTCACTCGTCGATGAAGACATCTTGGTCAAGGCCTTAAACGAATTGAGCCGTCAAGTTCGTCAAACGTTAAGCGGTTATATCGCCTCGCGGGAACTTAAAAATGCCCGTGACAAACTCTTGAATGTATATCAATTCTTCAAGGGCCTGTATATCGATAATTCGGGTAATTGCGCGATTATCAACTCGCCCCTAACATCCGATAAAGCCGAGTTATATGCCGCTTTGGGACAATTGTATGAAGATTTCCGCGCCGCCGGTCACAAGGTTAGTCCCAAGACAAAACTGAGCTCTTTAACTGATCACCTTGGGGCCCATTACAATAATCAATTTTACTCGAATAGGAAGAAATGAAGTTGATCTGCCTTAAAAATCTCCTGCTGACAGTTTGTATCTGCTTATCCCAGGTAATGGCGTTAGCCAATAGTCCCAGTCCTACCGGTATTTTCCGGCCGATGGCAGGCGAGATTCCTCTATCTGAAGATAATTATGAGTGCATATATCGGGCTGTTGATAACTTGAAGAGCCTTGGGTTATTGGGGAATTTTAATGATCGTCCTTATGATGCGGCGCGGTTGCGGTCAGGGCTTGGCCAAATAGATACCATCGGGTTGACATCCGCGGGACGACAGGCATATTCCTATCTACGCGCCAGGCTTGGAAATGAAGCACAACCGAATGGATTTGGCACTGGAATCGATATCGGCGCTATCGCTGAAACCGCTAAGGGCTCAGATTTCAATTGGCGGTTATATCCGCAGATAGAATATCAGCGGAGTAATTTTTATCTTATAAGTCGTTATACCATAGAAAGCGGCCTGGTGGATGAGCCACGGTATCAGGGTAACAAATGGAGAGGTTTCGGCGGCTATGGAAGTAATGTTTATGGAACCTATCAGACCCATAATTTTCAGGCGTTTCTGGGGAGGCGGCGGATTGAGTGGGGACCGGGCAGATCCGGTAGCTTGATTCTAAGTGGAATTTCAATGCCTTATGACGGCCTGAGCGTTGATGCCCGTCTTGGCCGTAATTTTAATTTCTCTGCGTTCACATTTTTTTTGGACCCTTTTCAGGATACATCCGGCATATTCCAGGAGCGATACTTATCGGGTCATAGGCTATTATGGATGCCCGGCCCCTCTTTCAATCTGGGATTCTCCGAAATCGTTATCTATGGAGGGGAAGGCCGTAATCCTGAAATATATTACATAATTCCTTTATTTTTCTTACACGGTTCTCAACTCAATCAGCGACGTGACGATAATGCTTTTATAGAAGCTGACTTCCGTTGGTCGCCAGTCCGCGCCACCGAAATTTATGGACAGCTTTTGCTTGACGATTTTCAAATCGAAAACAAAACTCTGCAGGACCATGAACCGGCGGAGTATGGATTCCTGGCAGGTTTATATCGTTCGGATATTCCAGGTCTGCGGTTCTTTGAAATTAGAACAGAATATGCTCGGGTAACCAACCGGACTTATAATCAGCCTTTGCCTCGTAACCGCTATCTTAATCAAGGATATTATATCGGACATCCTTTGGGCAATGACGGCGACACATGGTTGACCGAAGTCACTTTCCGTCCAGCAGGCAATTTCTGGGCGGCTATCAAATACAGCTATGCGCGCAAAGGAGAGGGGAAGGTCGAAATCCAGTGGACTGAACCATGGCTGCTCACAGAAACTTATGGAGAAAAGTTCCCTACTGGCATTGTGCAGAACACAAGAGAGTTGAGCATAAATGTGGAATATTGGTTATACGGAAATTTGAGATCATCGATAAGAGGTTGGATAGGCAGCATTTCTAATGTTGACAATGTTTCCGGGTTAAAAGATAATTATTCGGGCATTAGGTTTTCGATAGATATACTTTTGTAGAATCAAATTGAAGGGGAAAAGATGATGTCATTCTTGAAATTTCATAAGAACAGCGACGGCCTCAATATCTGGGCTGTCGTGCTGGCTGCGATATTTCTGGCGGCGCCTATTGCAATGGCTCAATCGGACTATAGCAAATCGGTTCGAGGCTCTGCGCTTGGAGATGGATTTGCTGCTTTGGCAAATGAACCGGGCGGCGTTTTTTATAATGCTGCCGGTATCGGGTTTCTCAAAGGTTACCAGGCTACCGTCTCCTTCAGCAGGATAAGCGCATTTAATATGGCCGGCGCCGAAAACCCGTATTCCGGGCTTTTGGGCGGAAGCTATTACCGTGAGGGTTGGGGGACATTCGGATTCAATGCCTATCAGATGGGCTCGTTTTATTCGAACACATTGCTAAACACCACCAACAATGTTACCATGACTTATGCCCGTTTGCTGAATCCGGCTTTGGCTGGAGGATTCAATTTCAAGTATGTTTTCGAATCCAATTATGGGAAGCGGCAAGCAATGGATTTTGATCTGGGGGTTCTCTATAAAGCATCAGAAGCAGTTGGAATCGGTCTTGCGGTAGAGAATCTATTTCATAATGAGATGATACCTCAATATGGCAATGACAACCGCTTTCTTGATAGGATAGCCCGTCTGGCGGTCTCTTACTCCACTGAAGACCCCGAAGAGCCGACCAGTTTTGTCTCCGCCATCGGTGTCAAACAGCAGGAATTACAAGGAGCAAGGGAAAACTATGGCTTGGTTTCGGTTGGGGTTGAACAATGGTTTCGCAATGACTTCCCCTTGAGCTGGGCGCTTCGCGGAACCTACAATATGTCGAAAGAATATGGTGAGAACCTTCGGCAATTTGCCGTTGGTCTTTCACTCCGATTCAACAATGTAATGAATTTCTGGAGAATCGACTATTGTTTTCAGGATTATCCATTTGAAGGGGCCAGCACCACGACCGGCAATCATCTGGTCTCCGCTGTCTTTGGCCTCGGTGATGCCGGTGCCGTTCCGAGCTTGACCCGAAATAAATCAGCCATTCCATCGGAAGAACAGCTCTCCCAGGAATACGCCGCGCTGGAGCCGGCAAATCCTCTTTCTCAATCCCGGCGGATACAGCATGGAGAAGCATTAAGAAAGGATTATGCTCAATCATCAAGCGACAACAATGAGTGGAACAAAATGAATCTTCATGGGCGGGTGGAAGACCTTTCCAGTTCTCGCTTGACGAGATATATGTTTATCCTCCAGCCCGGTTTTTCCGGCAGAATTTCAGCCTGGAAGGTTTTTATTCACGATAGAAGGCCCAAGCCCACAGGCCTTGAGAATATGGAGAAGCGCGCCGTGAAGGTTCTCAGTGGGCAGGGAACCGTTCCGGGCGTTATAGTTTGGGACGGCAAGAACAAAGATTATTTTGATTGCGGTGGAGGAAGATATTATTACTCTTTAGTGGTTTGGGATGCCGATGGCCGGATATGGAGATCCTCCTGGTATGATTTTCCGGTGAGATAATCTTGGCAACCCAATGATAATGGTCAGAGCGCCAGCCAAACGGCGCTCTTTTATTTTTGGCTCAAACATCGATTACGATCACATTGCGTCAGATTTCAATAAATCTGCCCCCAAGCCGTGGTTTATCAAGAAGACCTGAAACCCATCGAATCATAATGATGTTATCAGTCTATATCCTGCAAGACAGGTTCAATGAAATTGTGAGGTTTTCTCTGATAAATTATATCTGCCTCTTGGATATCTATCATTTGTATATTAAATTGGATTTGGTTTTAAGTCGAGGAGTTCTTTATGCTAAGGGTAAATAATACTTCACTGGTCATTGTTGATGTTCAGGGCAAGTTAGCCCAGTCGATGCATAATAAGGAGGAGCTATTCCTAAACCTTTTGAGAATAACCAAGGGAGCCAGAGTTCTGGGCATCCCCATTATCTGGAATGAACAGCTTCCGGATAAGCTCGGCCCTACAATTCCTGAGATTAAAGAAGTATTGTCCGATATGCAGCCGATTGTGAAAAATACTTTCAGTTGCTGTGATAATGCCTCATTCATGCAGAAACTTCGTCAATCTAATTGCTCTAACATCCTCCTGACCGGCATTGAAACGCACGTCTGTGTTTATCAAACGGCAAGGGATTTGATCGAGAAAGATTATGTGGTACATCTAATTGCCGATGCGACTTCCTCACGGACTGAAATAAATTATCGGATAGGGCTGGGTGCCATAAGAGATTGTGGCGCTTTGATCACCACGGTGGAAATGGCTTTGTTCGAAATCCTGAAGGTGGCTGAAGGCGACAAGTTCAAAGAAATAATCAAGATTATCAAATGAATAAATGTCACTTACAATGGCCTTGAGCGCCACCGCAATTCCTGGAGAAGCAACAAAGCTGCCATTATCTGGTAAGCCGAGCATGAAAATAAAAAAAGGACAATAACCTTCCATCAGCTCCATACTGAAGTCTGCCGATTTGCCAATGTCCTAAAGAAACGGTGTGAAAGGGGGAACCGTTGGCGATGCCCTGATTGCGGGACGAGTATAACCTGTTTTCGCTTACCCGGACATCATTTTGACGGTCCGGCCGCTTTATTGTCATACCAGCGGACACTGGCCTCTAGAAATCTTTCTGGATTCCGGATCGAGTCCGGAATGACATGTAG
>PFXJ01000084.1 GCA_002791595.1 candidate division Zixibacteria bacterium CG_4_9_14_3_um_filter_46_8 | reverse complement strand
CTATCGAAACAGGGATTTAAAGAAAGCGGAGAAGGATTTCTTGAAAAACCTTGAATTCAGGCCAACCGATGGCCCCGCCGATATGTTCGTTCAACGATGCCGAAGTCTAATTGAAGAGCCACCGCCTGAGGATTGGGATGGAGTATGGGTAATGAGATGGAAATGAAGAATGATTTGCCACCATAACAACCCCCTTTCCATTTATGAACATTGCGCATAATTCCAATGCGCCGGCCGGAAATTAGGGCAATGTAGATAAATAGAGACTGATTATATTATTTCCCCAGAACATCGCAATCGTTGCCCCAGTCGCCAAGAATGGACCGTAGGGGATGGTGTGCGATCTCTTCTCGGAGGTCCTGGTAGGGATGATAATTAGGATGATTCCAACTATTGATCCGAATAGCGATGAGAGGATTAGGGTCAATAGAACTGCTTTCCATCCCAGGAAAGCCCCAATCAGCGCTGCCAATTTTATATCGCCGCCTCCCATACTCTCCTTCTTGAATATCGCGTTACCTAAGAATGCAATTGCATATAAGATTAATCCCCCGGCAAGCAAGCCGATTATGGCGTCGGCAGGACTGATGCCGCCGGGAAGGGCTGAAAATGCCAGGCCCGCGGCCATTCCCGGTAATGTAACCTTATCGGGGATAATCTGAGAATCGAGATCGATGAAAGTTATCACGATAAAAGTTGAAGCCAAAAACAGAGCCGGGATCAATTGCGGGGTGAAACCATAAATTAGATAGCATAACCCAAAGAAAATTCCTCCCAATCCTTCGACAAATGGATAACGCAAATTAATTTTTGCTTCGCAATACCGGCATTTCCCTTTGAGTATGATATAGCTCAAAATGGGAATGTTGTCGTATGGTTTGACCGGCGTGAAGCATTTCGGACAAAATGATGGTGGGTAGGTTATCGATTTCTTCAATGGAAGCCGATAAATGAGAACATTAAAGAAACTTCCGAATATCAGGCCCAGGGCAATGATAATGTAGGGGAAAAACGGCTCAAATTCGGAAATCGCCATTGCTTCATCCTCATTTAAGTTTCAATCTCAATTCGATATCACTCTCATATCATTATCGGATATGAAGCGGTGCCATATAATAAGTTGGCCAATATAAAAGGCCGGAGCAGAAGGCTCCGGCCCAAAGATCCAGATTCTCAGGGATTAACTGTCAACATCATTTGTAGTGCACGTCAACGCCCCTGCTTGGTCGATCGTCCAGACATCATTTGTCGCATCATCGTCAAGATTGGCTGTCGCAGTGCAAGTGAATGTATTGGCGGCTGACACCATCACGTATGAGTACCGGGCGCTCGTCATTATTTCCACGCCTATTGCGGCGTAAGCTGTAGGCGCCGCTGCCGACGCAGTCTCTCCATTGCAGGCGTAGGTATCGAATTCCTGACGATATGCATGCTGCATTGTGTAGATCTGCTTTAAAAGCTGTTTGGCTTCAGTTTGCTTCGATTTGGTGGTAGCCTGCATAAATCTCGGAATTGCCAGTGCGGCCAGAATTCCAACGATCACGACCACGATCATCAACTCGATCAAAGTAAAGCCCTTTTGATTGTGATTACTGCGGAATTTGCTTAACATCTCATCCTCCTTTGCTGATTTATCAATTTATTCCTTTATCTCTTCCCGCAACTTGCTTGCCGATTCTCAGTTTCCGGAAAGTTAATTCCACCTAAATTAATATATTGCGCTTCAATCGGTTACTCACTCTTGCCATCGCTCAAATTTCGACTACCAGTCTAATCCTTCGAAATTCCTCGTTATATTCTCTTGCAATTTGCATAATGCAATGGTCAATTCGGAACATCATCTGTCGAACAGAGCAGAACTCCGGTATTATCTATACGCCATACATCATTCGTCGGATCATCGTCTAAACCGGTTGCCGTTGCAATTGCCACAAAGCTGTTCTGAAGCCCAGTCACAGAGTATGAATAACGTGCCGAGTGCATTATCTCAACTCTCACCGACAGCATGCTGAGATTATTGCAATTGGTTTCCGACGAGTCTGCGGTAATAGATGAACCATCGGAAGGCCAATAATTGCCATATTCCTGGAAATAGGCGCTTTCCAAAACATATATCTGTTTGAGAATCCCTTTGGCTTCCGCCTGTTTAGCCTTGGTTGCCATAGCCATATATCTACTGACAGCTAATGTCGCCAGAATCCCCACTATCACGATCACAACCATCAGCTCGACAAGCGTGAAACCGCGATTTCCACCCGATTCTCTTTTTCTTTTTAATAAGCGCAGCCGTCTAATCTCCATCATTGACATTAGTTGTATCTTCATTAATTATATCGGAAGAGGTGGGATCAATATTAATAATTATTTTGAAGCAACTATCCGCGGCAACGTTATCGCCCCTGAACTTATAGTATGTTCCAAGGCCCAATAGCCACTCCAGATAAAACCGCGTAAGTTCGATATCCCCATCTCCCCGAGGGAAAATCTCATAGTCGGCCTTCATACCCATAAGCGATTTCTTATCCGAATACCTAAATAGGATGCCCGACGGTGTCAATTTATCAGACAGAAAGCCAAGTGCCGGCGAAAATTCTACAAACAAATTTTTCCCATACTTCGCGGCAAGTTTTCCGACTATTTCGCCTAAATCGATTTGCTCCATGGTTGGCCCTATCAATCGCGATAATTGCCTTTTCCTATACCAATTCCGATCGATTGAACCGAAATCAATCATCTCGACATCGGAAAGTTTGGGATCAAGATATTTTTGGTAATCCAAGAGGAACTTGCTGTTCATTGAACTGCAGACCACAAGGCTTTCCCCGGACAAGGGCTCACAGAGTTTTTCCGCTAATATCTTGGCGCCATAGTACTTTCGAAGTGAATATGTAAGGCTGTCACTTGTGATAATTACCAGCAAAAGTAGAATGAGCGAACTTACAATTGCATACTGCTTGATCCTTCCCTTTTCTGACAAACCGATTCTTGCCAGAATCCTGCTTATAATGAATATCCATCCTATAGCCCCAACCATGGCCAAAATAGCATTTGATAAAAGCAGGTAGCCATGAATGTCCAGATAGGCATAAAAATAGTCCTCAAAAAAGAATATGGAGAGAATGTTGAGAGCCAGCATCGAAAATAAACCAGTGCCCAACCGTTTATCGTTTCTTAATAAAAAGACGAAGCCCGCCAACGCCCCCAATATTCCTACGGGTCCCCATTGCCGATAAAAAACCGTTAAAGCAAAAGATACAAGTTGGATCAGATGATCGAAGATAGCAACTCCGGATGATTTCCAAAAATCTGCCGCAATGAAAATTCTCCAGAATCCGCCGAATGTTGACGGGTCACCCCAGAAATATTGGCTCCCTCCCAGGAACCTTAGGGGGAGAAATAGCAATACGGTCGCTCCCAGAAGAAGAACACATATAGAAAGAAATACTGTTCTTGATAATTTTCCTGATATCTTGATTCCCGAGAGAATTATTATGCCCGGTAAAGTGAGAAACACGGTGAGATGATGTAGTCCTGCTCCCAATCCAATGATAAAGAAGCTTAGCAAAACGCTTCTAATTCTTTGTTGCTGATCCTTGCATGGCCTGGATGTAAAATAGATGGCCAATGACAGCAGCAATAAATTCGGATAGTACACTTCCGCCCGGGTGGCTTGAGTGAGAGATGAGAAGCTAAATGCAAAAAGCAAAATCAGAGCGGCCGCAATAAATTCCAATCCACTGACCGCCAATCTCGCCTTCCCCTCCAACCGGGAGACTAAATTGCTCAGGATTAAGAAGAGGACAAAAATAGATACTGCGCCACAGACTGCTGAGAATAAATTAAGTCTATAACCCAGATCGCCAAAGGGCAATAATGAAAACAAGCGTCCCCACATAATGTAAATTGCAAATCCCGGCGAATGGGGGATTCCTAACATTGCTGAAGCTGTTGATAATTCCGCAGAGTCCCAGAAATAAACTGTCGGACAAAGATTATAAAGAAAAATAAGAAATGATACCGTTGCCAATAGGGTGCCCAATATCAATTCCCTTCTGCTCCGCAAGCGCCGCTCTTTCAAAGATCGCGATATTGCCTCGCTATCCGAGTCTGCATTTGTGGTGAGGAGGATTTTCTTAATCGCTGTCTGATTCAATTACTTCCCTAAACCAGATTTCTCTTTAAGTTTGTATCGGTCGATTTTGCGATAAAGGGTAGAGGAATCTATGCCCAATATCTTGGCGGCTTTTGCCTTATTCCAATCTGTCTGATTCAGAACATATAGGATATAAGCCTCCTCCATCACGCTCAATGATGGATTTAACGGGACGGTTTCTTTGGAAAGGTCCGGAGATGGCTTTCTCGTCGTTATCTTCTCCGGAAGGTCGTCAAACTTGATTTCGTTGCCCGATGATAAGAGCACCGCCCGCTCAATCACATTTTCCAATTCCCGAACATTTCCTTGCCAAGTGTAGGAACTCAGGGCCGCCAGAGCTTCCTCCGACAGTCTTTTCAGCCCGCAACCTATCCTCTTGCATTTGCGTTCAATGAAATGAGAGGACAGGAGTGGGATATCATCGATGCGCTCCCTCAGCGGCGGAATCCTTATAGGTAATACATTCAGCCTGTAGAAAAGGTCTGCCCTGAACTTCCCGGAATTGACCTCGGATTCAAGATCGGCATTGGTGGCGGCAATCAATCGAATATTGAATGGAATTCTGACTGTATCGCCTAGCGGAGTCAATTCCTTTTGCTCCAGCACTCGAAGCAATTTAATCTGGATGGATGGGGGAGTATTCCCTAATTCATCCAGAAAGAAACTACCCCCATCAGCAGTTTTTATCAGACCTTTTTTATCTTTATCAGCTCCTGTGAATGCGCCCTTTTTATAGCCAAATAACTCTGATTCCAACAAAGTCTCCGGCAACGCCCCGCAGTTTATGGAGACAAACGGTTTATCACAACGGGGAGAAAGTTCATGTATTGCCCGCGCAATCAGCTCCTTGCCGCATCCTGATTCGCCGGTGATCAGCACCGTGCTTTCTGTCACCGCCACCCGTTCTACTACTTTTTTCAGCTTGATAATTTGAGGTGAATTTCCGACGAATTTCCCCAACCCTCCAGTTTCCGAGAGTTTCTTGCGCAATTCCAGATTCTCGCTGATAACTCGCCGTTTTTCCAAACAATTCCGTATAGTGTGCTTGACGTCATCCACTTTGAATGGTTTGGTGATATATTCGGAAGCGCCCTTTTTTAGGGCCTCTATGGCAGTTTCCACCGATCCGAAGGCAGTCATAATGATAAAGTCGATATCGGGCTGTTTTCTTTTTATGGTACCCAGCAACTCTATCCCGGACATCTCCGGCATCATCAAATCCGCCACCACAAGATCGAACTCCTTATCTCCAGCAATATCCAGTTGGGCCAATGCTTTCCTGGCGGAGGTGAAAGCGGTAACATCATATCCCTCCTTCTCGAGCATAATCTCCATAAATTGGCACATGCCTTGTTCATCATCGATTATGAGGATTCGTTCTTTTTCCATCTTGCTGATCAGAATGTGTTCAATTCACTATTAATTTCGGCTAAAATAGGTGTTCGCTTAGAGCTTGGGAATGATAGATTCAATTATCTTCGATGAAATCATCACCCCCCTTTGGCAAAAGTTTAGGTCACAACCTGAAGTTAAGATGGGCTATTTGCATCGATACTGAGATATGGTGACAAAAACTTGAGGGATCGAGAGGATTTGAATGGGGTCTGAAGCGCAATTGTTGTCAGAAGTTTATGTTTTCGAATTTTTCTCCTGCGCAAGTTGCCTCAACCAGTCGTACCAAACATCCATTCCTTCGCCACTGCGGCAGTAGATCTCGAATTTCACCGGAACCACTCTATATTTAATTTCGTGTCGGCAAGTGAAGTGTCCATAGTTGCGGCTTTGGTAGTTCCAATGTAACTTTCGGCAACAATATGTGAAAGTATTCACGTGCTTCTCCCCCAAGATATCTTGCTCGGTAGTTCCTTATCTAAAATAGCCGGGAGCGGTCCCTTGTCAAACTAATTTTTCCGTTACCGTTACTTCACCTGAAGCATCGAAGGCTTGGCCTGAAGAGTCTGCTAACCACGCCCAGATAGGATTGGATGCCTTGGTCGTGAACCCAAGTCCTCGATAAAGTTTTTTGGCTCTCTGGTTTCCCGAAAAGACAGCCAGCGAATAGTGATGCACTTCCTGTTGCATCAATACCTGAATCGCGGATGACAAAAGATACTTCCCCAGTCCTTGGCCTTGATAATTTTCAAGCGTAAATAGCTGTCCGATCCATCCCTTGCGATTGAGAGTAATAAAAGATAAGAGCCGCCCATTTTCATCCATAATCATCCGCGATAATTCAGGATCGCAGACTTTCGATATTGCTTCCTGACATTCCTTGGGAGTGAAGCCGACATATTTCATAAATGCGTCGCCCACGGAAGCCATCAATTCCGCGGCTTCACCGATGCGATCGCTTTCCCATAAGCGGCTTTGACGATCGCCATCCAGGTCAGACATATTAATCTTTGGAATATTCTGGGAATTGGCCGTCATAATCTCCACATCGAAACGTTGGAATCCGAGTCCCGGGAATGCTGTGGAAGGCAGGTCGATGCCTATTACTGAACTCCATGATGAGAATTGGCTAACTATTCTACGGGCATGCAAATCCTCTATCAAGGCCATAAAAAGGGCATGTGCGGCCGGGCGGAAATAAATCTCCGCCGGGAATAATTCGCTTAATTGATGGCACCAGAGAATCTCTACACGATGATCACATTCCTTATAAATATAAAAGGAAAGCGGTTGTCCGGCGTTTTCCCAGACATAAGCTGGATTTTGCTCCAAAGCTTCCTCAAATCTTACCAAACAGCGATTTCGGGTTTCCTCCAAAACGGGACTTTTCTCAATAATTCCCCGAAAATCCTCAACAAGTCCGTTTGGAATCAAACTCGGACCATTAAGATGTATTAAATTCCCCTCTTCAGGTTTCAAGTACTCCGGCATTTCCCACCATACCGCACAAATGATATTACTCTCATTTGTATTTTCGGCGTTTCCCTAAAATTAATAAAAAAGCATTTGATTCGCAATCCAAATCTTTGATCAAATGCCGGTTTTGAGGTTTAATATATTTCTATGTTATCATGGAGCTGTAGAAAGTATGAAATATTGGAAAATACACCTTGTGAAAAAAATCACCGAATAGCCAGATTTTTGTTGACATTTATCGTAGGGATTCTATATTGAATGAACACTAATTTAGTCTATTTTTTGCTTTGCCGCTTGACGAGGATTCTGATTGCTATCATTCCGGATGCTGGAGGATGTCTGAAATTCAGAGAGGATGAGATCCTGAGGAACCATTGCATATTAATATGATGATAGATAAATTGAGGATATAGTATGGCGAATATTGCGCCTTATAGCGAAAAAGTGATGGACCATTTCACCAATCCCCGTAATATGGGTGAATTGCCGGATGCCAATGCTATCGGTGAAGTAGGCAATCCGGCCTGTGGCGATATGATGAGGTTATATTTGAAAATAGAGGATGGTGTTATTGCCGACGTAAAATTCAAAACTTTCGGATGCGGCGCGGCCATCGCTTCATCATCGATGATGACCGAAATGATTAAGGGCAAACCAGTGGAATATGCCGCCAGTCTCACCAATCAGGAAGTTGCCGATGCTCTCGATGGTCTGCCTCCCGTCAAAATTCATTGCTCATTGATGGCTGAGGAAGCGCTGAAATCTGCGCTGGATGATTATGAAAAGCGGCTGGCAGAAAAGGCAATGAAGAGCTGATTCATTTTGCGAATTCAGCATGCACCTTGTAATATATATCAATCATCCCTGCGAATAGAAAACCGGCACCTAAGATAAGTGCCGGCATTATTGGTAATCGGGTATAGGATGATTATCAATTGAGCGAATCTACTATTCCACCATCTTTCAGCTTTATCACGCGGGGGATATTATCTGCTATATGTCTGTCGTGAGTAATCATTACAATAGTGGCCCCATCAGCGTGTAATTCCCGGAATATCTCAATAATCGACCCTCCGGAAACTGAATCCAGGTTTCCCGTCGGTTCATCCGCCAACAGGATTGCCGGGTTGTTTGCCAATGCCCGCGCGATAGCTATACGTTGCATCTCACCGCCCGACAGCTCTGTAGGTTTATGGGCGGCTCTTTCCGCCAAACCAACTCGATCCAAAAGCTCCATAGTTCGCGTTTTCCGTCTTTTGGCGGGCATCCCGGAGAATATCAAAGGAAGCTCGATATTTTCATAAGTGGTAGCGTAGGAAAGAAGATTGAAATTTTGAAAAACAAAGCCGATCTTCCGATTGCGGACTTCAGCCAACTTGTTGGACCCGAATCGCCCAACTTCCTCATCATCAAGATAATAATCTCCGGTGGAGGGTGTATCGAGGCATCCGATGATATTCATCAAGGTTGATTTCCCTGAGCCTGAAGGTCCCACGATTGCTACAAATTCGTTTTCATCGATGTCTATGTCAATTTTCCTAAGGGCTTCAACCGAAACCTTGCCCGTCTTGTATATTTTGCTTAGCCCATTCATTTTGATTATTGGCATCAGTAGTAATTCCTTTCAATTCTCAAGAACTTTGCCCTCGGTTCTTCGTCAATCGTCATCTCCAACCTGCATGCGCCATACTTTCATTCATATCTCAAAGATTCCGCAGGATTGATCTTGGCCGCCTTTTTTGATGGGAAGTAGCCTGCCCAAAATGCGATCATTGCCAGAACTCCCACAGTCGCCAGCGCAATTTCCGTGGATAGGACCGGTTTCCCCAGAAATTGAAGCGCTTCGCCCTTAACAGGTATGCCTTTCAGTATTTTTATGATAACTCCCGAAAATAAGAATCCAAAACTTCCACCAAGAGCCCCTATCAACAACGCCTCTAAAATGAATTCCCACAGGATATATTTTGCTTTTGCCCCCAGAGCCATTTTTAGGCCTATCTCTTTGGTGCGCCTACGAACTGTTACATACATAATATTG
Source organism: candidate division Zixibacteria bacterium CG_4_9_14_3_um_filter_46_8 (assembly GCA_002791595.1). Classification (GTDB taxonomy): domain Bacteria; phylum Zixibacteria; class MSB-5A5; order UM-FILTER-46-8; family UM-FILTER-46-8; genus UM-FILTER-46-8. The sequence goes on along the minus strand of PFXJ01000084.1, from coordinate 10,389 downwards.
GCCACTCCGACACCGGCAACCAGCATGGTGAGCGCTCCGATGATTCCAAGGAATAATTGAATGCCGAACAGCACATCGCCCATAGTCTTGGATTGTTCAATTGTATCCCACATGCTGAGCGCCCTCTCATCATCGGGATTGAATTTGTATTTACCTCCCAATATTCGATAAACCTCTTTCTTGACTTTTTCAGAATCATCTGGGTTTTTGGGTTTATAAATCAGAACATCAAGTCGCGTGTCGCCGAAGATTAGGCCGAAAGTTGTCATCGGTATGATCACTCGATCCGCATCGGGACCAGAATACATCCCCATCTGAAGTTTTTCAATCATCACTCCGATAATTGTGAATGGAACTCGATTTATAGTTATCTGTTTACCGATAGGATCCTGGTCTCCGAAAAGCTCTTTTGCCAGGCCTGAACCCAAAAAGGCCACTCTTCTCTTCTCGTCAAGATCATGCTTATTAATGAAACGACCGCCTTCCTGCGGTATATGATTGCGGATATTTTCGTACGAAGGAGTTACGCCGGTACAATGCCGCCCGACCATTTTCTTTCCATATCGTATGTCCACACTCCACCTCTGATATTCGCCTCCGACATCCTCCATATCCGGAATGCGGGCTCTAAGCAAATCAATATCCTCAGGCTTCATTACAATCCTTCTGCCCGGAGGCAGTCCTTTGAATGGCTTGGTAGTCTGCCCGCCCCAGACAACCACGATTCCCGAGCCCATCCCGCTTTCGCCCTTGGCTATTTGGCGTCTCAGCCCTTCCCCGAAAGAAAGGAGCATTATAATAGACACTGTCCCCCAAGCTATGGCCATCACCGTCAAGGTAATTTTCTTCTTTTGCTTCTTGAAGTCGGAAGCAAATAACCGTAGCATAAGGAATATTCGTTTCATAATCGTAGTGCCTCCACGGGATTAAGCTTGGAGGCTCTCCGGGCGGGGAAAAAACCTGAAATGAATCCAATAATGCCCAGCAAGCCGGTGGCGACGAATGCAATCTCAAGTGAGATTTGAGGTACCCCGACATATTTTTCCAAATTAAACATCGGAAACACGCGCACTATCAAACCTGAGAATAATAGCCCGATTAGCCCACCAATAATCGTTATTAGCAGAGTTTCAGCAACTAATTGCCACAATATAAAAGATGCTTTGGCGCCCAAAGCCATCTTAATCCCAAACTCTTTGGATCGTTCTTCAACTACCGCATTCATTATATTTGATACCCCTATTGCTCCGACTATAAGAGTAAACACTCCTACAATTCCCAGGAACACATTCATTCCCATGAAAAGCTCATCAAAAAACTCGTCATTCTGAGATGTGTCCCAAACCCATATCGCTTCTTCATCAGTCGGGTCATAATGATATTTGCGTCCCAAAACCTCATCAACGCGCTTCTCAACATCTTTTGAATGACTCGGTTCTACTGGTTTAAGAACTATATTGTTGAGATATTTCCTATTGTAAATCGAGGTAAATGTTGTATATGAGATAAAAGTCTTTCGACGGTCGGAGCCGGAATAGGAAGAGTTCTGGTCCTTTTTGATCATTACTCCGACAACTGTAAACGGTACGAAATTGATAAATATTGTTTTGCCAAGAGCATCCTCATCGCCGAATAATTCCTGCCAAGTCTCATATCCGATAAATGCTGTCCGACGTTTGTTGTCGATATCATTCTGGTCAATATAACGGCCTCCCGGCTCCGGAATGAGATTGCGCATTTCACCAAATTCAGCATTGCCCGCGGTTACTTGACCCACAAATACCTTATCCCGATACTTGATAGTTGCTGACCAGTTGGTATATTCAGGCGATGCCATCGCAATTTCAGGAATCATTGATTTAAGATATTCCGGGTCATCCTCCACAAAATGTATGTTACGGCTCTTGGGGGTGCCTTCGAAAGGTTTGCTGGTAGTGCCGGCCCATAATATCATAATCGATTCGCCCATCCCGTGCTGTTGCTGAAGTTGCCGTTCCTTGAGGCCAGTGGAAAAAGCCAACAGCAGAACAATTGAGGTTGTACCCCACACAATTCCAAAAGTAGTCAATGCCGTCCGGAGCTTCTGGCCTTTTAGATCCCGATGGAATTGATTGAAGAATAAGAGCAGACGCATTATTCGATCTCTTTGGGAGGTCTTTCGACTACGAAAGTACTTTCTGCCAGACCTTCGACCACTTCTATATTTAGCCCATCAGATAATCCGGTCTTGATGTACTTTTTCTTGATTGTGTCCTCGTTGGTGGTGTCATCCATCACCTCCACATAAACGGAATCCCCTTCATAGTGGACAAGACGCTCCGGCACCACCAGGATGCTATCCTTCTGATTGATCACCACTTCCGCATTAGCGGAATAACCGGCACGCAATGCTTTGCCTCCTTGATGCGTTATTTTTATCCAGACATCAAATAGGATAGTATTATCTTCCTTACGAGCTTTAGGAGAAATCTTATATAGAATGCCCTCCACTTTCTCATCGGGCAAAGCCCCAATTTTGACGGTTACTGCCATACCTTCATTGAGCTTGCCCACGTCAATCTCATCTACTGTGCCCTTAAAAATCAGATTATCCATCTTTGCTAACGTGATCAGTTCAGTCCCAGCCTGATAGGAAGTCAGCGGGACCACCGGGTCTCCGCGGCCAACATTAAGCTGTAGGATCGTTCCCACAATCGGTGATTTCACCATCGATTCTACCGGTTGATTGGCGATCTTGGTCCTCCCGCTCTCCAAAAGAGACATCTTTTCCTTGGCGAGATTATAACGAAGCTCATCTTCTTCGAAATTTTTCTGCATGTTGTCAAAATCGGATTCAGAGATATGTTTCTTTGCCAGAAGGAGCTGGGCCCGATCGAACTCTTTCTTGGAGTTCCTGTAGGCCACCTCGAAGATTTCGACATCTTTTTTGGCTTCCGCAAATTCGAGGGGTGTCGGATCGGGGCGGATTTCCATCAGCGGTTGTCCAACTTCCACAATGTCGCCCACCTCAATAAATAATTTATCTACAATGCCCGAAATCTTCGACTTGACCCCGACCTCGGTCTCCGGATTAATCTCTCCGACAGCCAGCGCTTTATCAACGATTGTCCCCCTCACTACCGGAAATGTTTTTAAACCATTCTGAGCTTTCCCGTTACCGGAAAAAAAAGCAAACCATACTGCGGCGATGAGCAGCAATCCTCCGACAACATAACCAATTTTTTTCACCATTCAATTCTCCAATTCCGACTAAACATCACTAAAATTTTATACGAGCGCCCCCTTCGTTCTGTTTCAAAATTCAATATTGCACATTTAAAACCCAAGTAAATTCGTGGCGAAATGAGATCATCGACCAGAATCAATTATGCAAGAGAATCGGCCTGAACAATATTACTGTTGGGGGAAAATAGATTGAGAGGAAGATATTTCAAAATCGAGAGGAAGCCCCATACTTGTGCACGGGGCTTCCTCAAACAAAACCTAATTCAATTTGAAATCACCGTGCTTTTCGATATGCGCAACTAAACCCCCATCATTGAGGATTCTGATCATCGCATCCGGCAATGGTGAAAATGTCAATTTTGTGCCGGTTGTGAGATTCTTAATGGTCCCCATCGACAGGTCAATTTCGAGTTCATCTCCAGCATTTATCTTGTCGGTATCGCAGATGAGAACCGGAAGGCCAACGTTAATCGCATTTCTGAAAAATATCCGCGCAAATGATTTGGCCAAGACGGCGCTAACGCCGGAGAGCTTTATAATAGTTGGGGCATGCTCCCTTGATGACCCCAACCCAAAATTCTTCCCTCCGACCACAAAATCGTTCGGTTGAACTTTCTTGGCGAACTCGGGATCGGCATCCTCCAGAACATGCTTGGCCAATTCCGGTAGGTTGCTGCGCAGATGGAACAAGCGTCCGGGCGCAATATGATCGGTCGATATGTCATCGCCGAATTTATGAGATTTTCCTCTAAGCAACATATCAAAACTCCTTAATATTTATTTGTCTTCAGCAATGCCTTAGACCATTTCATCTATCTTTTTCTGGAGGCTCGCTTCTTTGCCGCTTTTACCTTTTTCGCAGGTCTGAATGCTCTTGCTTTTGCGGCTTTCTTGACAACCCTTCTCCTTATTGTTTTTGGCGCTCTTTTCCGAACAGCCTTTTTAGCCACTTCTTTTTTGGGCAATTTCGAAGGATCCGGCACGGTGCCGAGCGGCCTAAGAACCCGGGTATATTCCCTTGGATCCGCGATGTATCCAGCAATAGCACTGGCGGCAACGGTTGCCGGTGAGGCCAGATAGATATTGCCGGCAGGATTTCCCATTCTCCCTTGGAAATTTCGATTTTGGGTCGCGATTACATTTTCTCCATCGCCCAGAATGCCGCCGTGTACGCCCACGCATGGCCCGCACCCAGGAGGCAAAATCAAGCCGCCGAATGCCATTACCGCTTGAAGATAACCATATTTTAATAGCTCGGCTTCGATTTTTTTTGAGCCCGGAACCGCTATGAGCCTTACTCCCGGAGCAAGTTTCTTGCCCTTGATGATTGTGGAGAATATCGCCCAATCGGAGAGGCGGGAGTTGGTGCAAGTCCCGAGGAAAGCTTGATTTACCTTAATATGATCTTTGACCGACTGGTCTATATCCCGCATATTATCTACTGTATGAGGGTAAGATATAATCGGTTTTAGAGTGGAAACATCGATATCGATTATGCGTTCATACTCGGCGTCGAAATCGGGCTTAATCTCGCGCCATTTATTGACCCGGCCCATCTTTTTGAGATACGCCTTGGTAATTTTATCGCTGGCGATTAATCCCGCTTTGGCGCCTGCCTCAACCGCCATATTGGCGAGTGTAAAACGCCCTTCCATTGCCATATTGTCAATTGCGGGGCCCCCGAATTCCAATGATTTATATGTGGCTCCATCCGCGCCGATCATCCCAATGAGATGCAATATCAGGTCTTTCGGATAAACTCCAACCGGGAATTTGCCGGTAACATTGACTTTATAGGTCTCCGGCACCCGCAGCCAGGTTTTCCCCAGAGCCATACCAATGGCCACATCGGTTGATCCCATACCGGTGGAGAATGCGCAAAGCGCGCCGCCCGTGCAGGTATGCGAATCCGCCCCGATGAGGAGGTCACCCGGATTGACATAATCCTCATTAATGACAGTATGGCAGATGCCATTGCCAACATCCGAAAGCTGTGCTCCGGTCTTGGCGGCAAATGCCCGTAGCGCCATGTGATCGTTGGCCAACTCCTTGCGCGAAGCCGGCGCCGAGTGATCCAGAAATAAAACTGTCCTCTCCGGATGAGCCACTTTTTCCAAATTCAGCTTTTGCAATTGCTTTATGGCCAGCGGTCCGGTTCCATCTTGAACTAAGGCCACAGTAACATTCGCAATAACTATCTCGCCTGCGGAGACTTCCTTTCCGGCGTGCTCCGCTATGATCTTTTCAACAAGCGTTTTACCCATAATTTATTCATCCTCCTGATTTCATTGAGTCAACGTCAATATATGGCCATACTTAGGTGAGGTCAAGGAGATTTCGATAGCGCGAACGTCAGCTAATTTCTCTCGAAATAACGCTTTGCGGGAGTTCCAGGACAGATTTTATTGGTTGCATTTTTCACCCGAGCTATTATATTATCATTATAGTTCTTCGAGAGTCTCTTGGATTCAAAAATTGTTTAACATTCCTCAATTCACCACGGAGGTCGTTTATGATCAATTTCCGAAGCGCATTGTTATTCGTATTGGCGGTGCTAATAGTTCAGGTCAATATGGCATCGGCAGCGGGCATCCCTGCAGAGAGGCCCATTTCTGGCGTAGTAAAGTTCGATCCCGCTCGATATTCCCAGAATGGCTTCCATCAGCTCGATGAAATCCGCCTTTTCAGCGACATAGGCCCGAATATCCGCACCAATCAGGATAATAGTGGAAATTCCCAAAATGAAACCACAATAGCTCGCAATCCCTTAAATCCATTTAATCTTATTGGCGGCGCCAATGACTATCGCAATGGGGAAGTTGATGGCGGCTATTATTACACTCTGAATGGCGGTCAGACCTGGGGCGATGGCACATTATGTTGTTGGCCAAGCCTTGATGCCCAAGGCGACCCCGCCATGACCTGCGATGCTGATGGCAATTTCTACTATGCGGTAATCTCTTTCGACCGTTATACCCCCGATAATGGTATCTATGTCTCCAAGTCCACCAATGGCGGCGCCAATTGGGGAAATCCGGTGCCAATCATAGAGCATTTTGGCGACCCTTATGCACCCTTTGAGGACAAGGAATATATCGCCGCCGATATTACTAACAGCCCGTACCGGAATAATGTCTATGTCAGTTGGACATCCTTTGATTTCGCATATCCTATCTTATTTTCGCGCTCGACCAATGGCGGCGTTTCCTATTCTACCCCAGTTGATATCAGCGGCTATGATTATTGTCAAGGATCAGTACCGGCGGTCGGCCCCCACGGCGAAGTTTATGTGGCCTGGCTGGCATATAGTTCCCCAAGTTCTATTCGGCTGGTAAAATCCACTAATGGGGGAGCTTCGTTTGGGAGCGAAGTTATCGTGGCGAATATCACCGAGATACCGGATCCATTGCCACCCACAGATTTCCGTGACAATAGCTTCCCCTCAATAGCAGTAGATATTTCCGGGAAAACCTATAACGGTTATATCCACATAGTTTGGGCAGATTATCGGAATAACGATGCCGATATTTATTACAGCCGCTCCACCAATGGCGGAACCACTTGGTCAACCGCGGTGAGAGTGAATGACGATCCTTTCGGCAATGGAAAAGATCAGTTCTTCCCATGGATTAGCGCTGATCCCAATGGCAACGTCCATCTATTCTTCTACGACCGCCGCGATGCTTCCAACAATGTAAATTTCCATGGCTATTATACCCGCTCAACGAATGGAGGCGCCACTTGGAGCGCCAACGAAAGAGTCACCAGCGTCTCCTCGAATCCATACACCGATTTCGGCGGCCAATTCATCGGCGATTATAATGGCATTACTTCAGTTGCCCATAAGGCGCATCCTCTCTGGACTGACACCCGCAACGGGAACCAGGACATCTATACTTCCAAAATTAGCTGGGGAACCGCTCCGGTTGCCAGCATCGGTATGATGCCCAATAATACTCCTATCACGATTCCTCCTGGCGGCGGCTCCTTTACTTACACAGGTGTTTTGGGAAACAACACCGCCAGTCCGGCCAGCGTCGATGTCTGGCTCAAACTCACCCTCCCCAACGGAACACCCTACGGTCCATTGCTTAATTACAACAATGTCCCTCTTGCGGCCAACCAGGTGCTTTCCGTATCCGGAATTAATCAAGCGGTGCCGTCTTACGCCCCTGCGGGAGCATATACCTATTGGGCATTGGTCGGCGATTTTCCTTTGACTGTGATGGATTCTGTGGGATTCCGGTTCACCAAGCAGGGTGTAGTGAACAATGCGGTTAACGATCAGGAATGGGCCCTTTCGGGTTGGGGATTCGATTCAGGTCCTATGGATGCCTTATTACCCGAAGCAATTATGCTTCTTGATAATTATCCAAATCCTTTTAATGCAACGACCACTATCACCTATAATTTGCCAATCTCCGGTGATGTGGATCTCGAAGTATATAACCTCCTGGGCCAAAAGGTCACTACGCTGGTTGATGGTCGGGTCGAGGCTGGTCAGCATAGTGTCAGCTGGGATGCGGCGAATTACTCTTCCGGTATTTACTTCTACAAGTTATCTGCTGGTGAGAAATCATACACCAAACGATTGACCTTGCTGAAGTAGGTTTCCCCCGTTATTTCCCCTTCTCCTGATTCGCAGGAGAAGGGGAAAGTTATTTATCCCTACTTGAGCAATACCACCTTTCGGGCGACTGAACCCGAAGGCGATTTCAAGCGGACAAAATATATCCCTGATGACAAGCCATCAGGCGACCAATTGATCGTATGAGTTCCAGCTTCGAATCTTGAATTAGCTATCTCAGCGACTTTTCTGCCCGTCATATCATAGGCGGCGATATTCAAATCGGTTTTATATGGTATGCTAATGCGAATTGAAGTGGAAGCATTAAAAGGATTTGGATAATTCGAGACCAATAGTGGTTTGACCGGCATCGCCGGGGTCCCATCATCGATAGAACTCTCGGTATAAGTATGAACCCTCGAACCGAAAGCGTCCTGGTCGCCGAGACGAAAATCTGTCCAGACCAGATTGGCAACTCCATCTCGGACTGCGATACCGCTATACTCGCCAATCAATCCTGCCAGTATGACACCCCCACTGGTCGGATCGCTTGACACAGTGGTAATTCTCAGGTTCGGGGTCCAGGTATCACCGGCATCGAAGGACTGGGTCATATAAATATCGTAAGGTAAATTATCTACGGGGTCATTGCGGCGATCGTAAAACATCACGCTGATGACTCCATTTTCGTCCACAGTCAGCCAGGGGTGGAATTGGTCACATCCGTTATCCCATTCATCATCGTTAATGCGCACCGCGGGAGTCCATTCGTAGCCTTGGTCATACGACTTTCGGAAATACAAATCGAAGTCGTAATTTGACCAATCCATATATGCCATATAGAGATTGCCGTGGTATTGGCCGCCACTGATATCGGCATCCATCGCCGGGTATGAGAAAGTCGCGATTCCTCCATTAAGCTCAACATATGGCGCCGCCACATAAGCGACAGGAATATCGGCATCCCAGGTCGCCCCGCCATCGAAAGAGCGGTCAAGCGTAATGGTCGAAAAACTAAATCCAACCCAAGCCACATAAACCACACCGCCGGCCCCTACAACCGGCACAGGCCATTGCAGACCCGGTTCCTCGGAAATGTATATCGGTTCCTCCCAGGTCTGGTTGCCATCTATTGTGCGGATTACACAGCAATCAGTGCTATATTCAGGTTGGTATGTGAAACGGGTCCAGGCGATATACATATTGCCTTGATAGGGAGAATCAGGGGTGCGATCGCAGGCGATCAGTTCCTTATCCTCAAATATGTCAGATGTCGGCGTGTAGAGAGCCTGCACCGGCTCGCTCCATATCACCCCGCCATCGGTCGATGTAAATATTTCAAATCCGCTATAGTCCCCACCGGCATCAAATGTCAAACTCAACGCATAAAAATTGCCATCGACATCATAGGTCAGCCCCGGATCCGACATCCAGGAATTGTTGGAATTCGGAAATAAATCATCGCTCCAGGTCAACCCTCCATCAAATGAATGGCCTACCCCGATGCGGCGATACCCAAGCCTGAAATCGCGCCACACCGCCACCACATTATCCGGATTGGTGGGGTTGATGCAAATCTGTTGCTCATTTTGTATCTGCCCCGATTCATCCGAGTTGATACGGACATTCAAAGTGTCATCAAGAGGGAGTGTGGGTTTGAAATATGGCTCGAAAGTGTCCGGGGTGAGTTTTATACTTGGGATGGGCGTCATTTTGGGGAATTGCTTTGCATATAAGACGGCGGCATTTGTCGTCATCAATATGCAGATCATCAGAATCAATATCCTTTTACTCATAGGATCCTCCGGCGAAGGTTAGTTGAATTAATATCATTCAATCCGTGATTGGAAAACACCATCAGATTATATACGAGAATCTCCTATGAAAAGTCATTTTATTTTTGACCTAATGGGAATAACCAATTGTGGCTTAAGAAAAAATGGGTTAGGAATGATTTCCACACCCAACCAGCTTGATGACAAAAGGGTGTTTTTGGGCGCCCTATATTGTTGATAAAAGAATCCAATTTTATTCCCCTCTTGAGAAAGGTGGCCGAAGGCCGGGGTGTGTTCTTTTTATGGGAAAACACACCCCGTCTCCCCCGTCTGGGCGGGGGATCCACCCCTCTCAAGAGAGGGGATTTAAATGCGATTTTATTCTCGCTTGGCCAAAAACTCAGATTCAATTCGTTGTGTTACCATTTTGTCAACAGTCTAAATGCATTAGGAATGATTTGCTAACCCAACTTGATGTGAGAAGGTAGGCGGGCGGCCTTGGCCCAAACATTCGGGGTCAAGTCGAAGATCCGGATAATCGGTGACCCCCACCTACTATGCTTCTGGTAGCGCATCCCGATGAAGTCGGGGCTGTCTGCGTCATGTCAAGCGCCGGCCAGCTGTCTGGAAGGCCACGCTCCGTCGTGGCTGATGGGATAAGGGACGCGATGAAACGCGTCCCTCCAGTTCCCTCACCTGCCTCCGCCTGCGGCGGAGCCACCCTCTCCCATTCAGATTCGTAGGTCAAGACCCTTGAGCCCCGTTTTCGGGGCGCGGTCTTGACATTTCCCTCTCCCATTCACTGGGAGAGGGATTAAGGGT
>PFXJ01000030.1:224-19609 GCA_002791595.1 candidate division Zixibacteria bacterium CG_4_9_14_3_um_filter_46_8 | reverse complement strand
AACTTGAAAACTGCAGAGAGCTTCCAGTCGCTTAAGTCAGTAAGTTTGGCGAACCCCATAAAATCAAGGCTGAGATTTTCGGTAACATGCCATCCAGCCCCATAATAGTAATTCGTATAGCTGCTTCCGGACTTTATGTGCTGAGAAGTACTGACATAAGGATCATAAGGATTTTCAAGAAGAGATTCGCTGGTGCTGCCGTCACCTCGAACTATAATTTCGTGGGGCGCGGACGAAGAGAGCAATATGTCGGTAATCTCATATTCGCTCCGGATGTAACTGAACTTTGCTCCCAAGCGGATCGCCAGCTTTTTGACCGGGTAAAACTCTAAACCGACTGGCGCCGAAAATACTTTGGAATCAGCAGTGGTCATCAATTTTGTAGAATAGCTCGATTCAACCGTGCGGGTATAATCATCAGGATCATCCGGCTGGTTGTCGCCATCGTCGAAGCTTTCCACTGATGTGGAGTCCGGGGATAAAAGCTCGGTAGATTCATAGGTGGAGGTGGATAAGCTGATGCCGAAGGCGAGTTTCAATTCTGATGGCAAATCGATAATATCTCTATGATAGAAAGTGATGCCTTTTCTCTTGATATCAAAACTATTTTCACCTATCACGCTCCCATTGACAACGGTGAATGTTGTGTCATCTCCAAGACTCAAATAGGAAGTTTCTGTGATATCCCTTCGATAGGACCCTCCGTCATCGTCCATTTTGCCGGAATAACCCGTAATCTCGAAGATGGAAAATATGTTCGAGGTTGCTTGAAGTTCAAGGGTTAACCCCCCGCTGAAACTCGTTCCTCCATATTTCTGCCCGATCTCGTATTGGTTATTTCTAAAGGTGATATCAAGCAGATCAGGGTCGGAAGGACTCCGATCTCTAGTGTAATCGACATGGCCATTATCGATATCTTCCTGATGCTCTATGGAAAGTCCCAAACGTGCCCCGACGGAAATATCATCGCTGTAGCGGTATAATCCGCCTGCTGTCACGATGTGGGACCTGGAATCCTGCTCCGTATTTCCCCTTATTTCACCATGGGAAACAGCATTATCGAGATTGGTCACCAAATCAGTATCGGTAGTATCAGCCGATGATGACTCTTCCGATGAATTATGGCGGTTTTGCAGGACATAAGAGATACCATAATCCAGATTATTCCTGCGGGAGGCGAGGGCAAAGGTAAAGCCCGCATCAGATTCGGACTCATCCACAACATCCGAACTTAGGTATCTCTTTCTGGAATCATAGGCGCCATTGCCATCATTATCAGTGAATTTGCTGTTATCTGTGCTATTTGTGTTTTTCCACTTATCAATGTAGCGATTGACAATGGAGCCGAAATGATAACCGCCGTATAACTTCCCTGAACCACCCAAGAGGAAATTGTTAAGACTGTTATTAGAGAACTGGTTTTCTTCCTTATTAACGAGATTTGAGAGGTTGGTGTAAAGCCGATAACCATCGATTTTTAGTAACCCTGAGGGATTGGGCATAGACAGGGAGTAATCTGCAATCCAATAGTCAAGATCGTCATTCAGGGTGAATGCCGTGGATTGATTTCTGAATGAATTTCTTGTAAAGCAGAACCCCAGCTCTGTTATCAATATTAGGGATATGATGACTGCGAGCGCTATTACTTTGGATTTCAATATGATGCTCCTTTCCTAAAAGCCGATCAGTTACCGCTCGTCTTTTGCTTAAACTTTTATCACAAGAATGGTAATTTCGTCAAGTATTTTATTGAGGTCGGGAAATATTATTTGAGTTCATCCGGTATCGGGGAGGCCCTAAATGCTAAGGCTGGGACTTGAAGCCGGAGTAGATTAATCTCAGCAAATGCCCCCGGAAGTTCCTGTTGAAGATTCTTACCGTGACGTTATTTGTCTGCTTCCCATTCAATTCGAGGTTGCTTGCAGATGCCTGGTGAATAGCAATGGCGCTCTTAATTTCAGCCTTTTGAAAATCTTCAGCCATTTTATTCAGTAAAATGGATTCGCAATCTCTGCTGGAATGATTGGCGATGCAATAGTAGGCAAAATGATTATATTTGCCTTCATAAATGAACCCCAATCCATAAGCGGCATAGTTGCCATTAATTTTCAGGAGGTTGTAATAATATTCATCATAAGCTCTGGGTTTGTCCAGCAGGCCAAGAAGGCATTTTCTGGCAAAGGGATCGCTAAATACCTGGGATGGAAATACCTGTCGATCAGACTTATCCTCGATTGAACCGAAAACTTTCGCCAATTCCTGAAGCGATAGTTTTTGGGATTCGAACTCACAATTCAATCCGTCGGGCAATGTAGGGAGTTTGCCGTCAAGATTCGAGAATGGGTCTTCAGTAAATATCGGATTGGATTTCGCAGGCAAATTGCGAAAGTTAATCCCGCGCTCATAAAGAACATTGAGAAGTCCTTGGTAGGTTTCTGATTCCTCTTTGAAATAACCCAGATCAGCCATATCCCACTCGCCTGACAATGGCTTGTGAAGCAGGTCAAGCATCGAAACAATTAGGCCCGGAATATCTCCATGCACAAGGAAATCCTTTTGATAGGGAAGCTCGGTTCCCATGAGCCGGATCACCCTGGCGTTTAACGGCGATTTTCTTGAAGCATTTCCCGCCACCGTAATGGTATTGCCGATGTAAAAAGGGAATATGGATCTCAGCTCTCCCGATTGAAGTCCAGCTACGATAAACAGACGATGTCCTTGACCGCAATTGTTCCACCAGTTGGAGAACCATTCGTGGGTCAAAAAATAGCTTCGGTTGCTCTGCAACAGGCGGAGACTTTCCCAATTATCTTTCAACTGGTCAAATTTTTTCTGCGAATCGATCAGCTTGAACCGTATGTCTCTGGGAGGGAGTTTTAAGCGGGCGCTTGCCAAGAATTCCTTTTCAACTCGATCCTCTTCTTCGCCGGGTGGTATTATGCAGGTCCTTCGGATTCCAAGGAAGGAACGATGCCGCAGGATGCCATAGAAATCGATTTTTACCTTGACATACATCTTTAGCATGGTGCGATTCCACGACTGCACTATACCCAAGTAGGTATGGAATCCCCTCATCTTAAAAAACTCATAGATGAATTTGAAATTGTAATAGGCAATGCCTCGGCCGCGGAAAGTGGGATTTACCCAGGCATCGAAGGCATAAACTTCGCCTGGAGGTAAATATAAATCGAAATCCTCGATTTTGCCTGAATCCTCTGCAAACCAGCAACAGGAGACCGGAACGCCCTGCGAATATCCGATTATGGCCAGGCACCCCTTTTTGAGCCGCTTCTCAAAAGCACGCATTTTCCACGGCGGAGCCAGATCCCTTAGGTCATTGAAATTGTCAGGTCCGCAAACCTTGAAGTCCAATTCGATGTTCACCCTTTTCAGGGGCGGAACACGCATTTCAAGAGGCGATTTAAAGACGACAAAATATCCCCTGAAGCACAATCTCTGTAAGAGATGGTCCCAGTAATATCTTAGACCCGAGTAGATATATCTTAGTTGGCTTTCGAGAGTCTTGTTTGATTGGAAAGATAATCCATTCATAAATTAATTCAGTATATGGAAATTAACTGCACCAGTCAATATATAAGTTCGGCATATTTCGGGCTTACTTAGATAATGTTTGCAGTCTTTGAAGGCGATAGGAGAATTGAAATTTTAGATTAGGGAATTTCCTTCGCAGTCATTAAACCTTATTCCCATCATTTTCATAATTGTGGGGAACAGATCTATGATGGAATGCTCTCCAGGTTTGAGTATTTTACCTGACATAATCAGGGCCGCATCGTGAAAAGTGTGCATTCCCTTGATCTTACCCGGGTCTGCCATGAATGTTCCTTCTAATGATGCCTTTATTTCATAGCCGTTAGAAGGTTGAATTATAATATCAGCCGCTTTCTGGGTCTCCTTCCCCGAATAGAGATCCTCCCGCTTGAAAACTCTCTGTGATATTTTTGCGCCCGTCTGGGGATCGGTAATATTAGTAAGTGCTTCGACCAATTCATCCCGTAGTCGGTCATAATCTCTGCCAGGTTTGACAGAACCCATCGCCTCACGCCCCTTAAGATTGATGTAAATCCGCCCGGGGATGAGCGAATAAGCCTTTGTCTCGCGACTGATATTTTGCCATTTCGGCTTGTTGGAGCCAGTGAATTTTAGATAATTGTTTTCCATCAGGAAGCGATTGATATTGACTTCCTTCAAAATCGGGCAGAATCCATGATCCGATAATACTATGAATTCGCATCCCTCCGGGAGGGATGACCTTATCTCGCCGAGGAAAGCGTCGAGCTTGCGATAAAAGCCCATAAATCTCTCGTAGTAAATCGGGTCCTTATCGGCGTATTTGCGAAACAGGAAATGATTTATCCTGTCCGTTTCCATTATGTGGAGTTGAAAGAAATCCCACTGATAGTTCTTTATGAAATGAAGGGCGGCTTCCAGGCGCTTTTGAAGCACATAATCCAGCTCAACCAGAAATTCCCCTAAATCCCTATGCGCCAACTCGGAGTCAACGTCAACTCGATAATCGATTTCTTCAAGGTAATTGGCAACCTCCGGCGGATAAGTTGCTTTTCTGACATTAGTCGCCAAAAAACCAGCTACCATTATTCCATTCACCGATTTGGGTGGATATGTCACCGGAACATTGACCACGATGACCCTTTTCCCCAAGGAAGAAAGGATCTGCCAAATGGTCTTTGCCTTGAGATTATTGCCAGTCGGAATATACATTTCAAAAGGGTTAGAAGTTCTATCAACAAATCCATAAATGCCATGCCCGCCAGGATTGAGCCCCGTCATATACGAAGCCCAGGCGACAGAGGAGATGGTTGGAATTACCGAATCCGTCTGGATGAAGGACCCATCATCTATCATTGACCTGATGAAAGGCAGCTCACCACTATCTTTATGCAATTTGAGAAATGAGTATGGCGCCCCATCAATGCCAATAACCATTATTTTGGGTGATTTTCTCAAATGCTTGTTTTCCTTGCTCCATATCTCCCGATGCAGACGAACCTAATGCATATATTATGCGTTCCATAGGCGCTGTCAAGCATAATTCGGAGAGACGGGCGAATGACGATCGAGTTTAGTAAGTATTCTCATCATTTGAATTATGTTGCGCCAGTTGATTCTCTATCATTTCTTGCCTGTGGAACTTGGAAATTTGCGGTGAGGTCTAAATGATCAAAATAATAATATTCATCTCCGGGGTGATTATCTGTTTGTTGATATGTTTGCCGATTGGATTTGAGGCTTATGCAGCCAATGCCCATTTGGATTCCCTTCTGCAACAACAGGAAATCCGCGCCGGTGGAAATGGTGAGAGATTATCCAGCATATTGAAGATGCATTTAACATCAGAGGAACTTGAGTGTGCAGAGTTTCTCCTGGCATATATGCCGTTAGCGGACCTGGCTTCGCTATCTGCAGATTTCTTGCTTGAGAATATCCGCCTCGCTCTCGCCGCCCGAAATTCATCTCCGTGGGGGGGCCAATTGACCGATGACCTTTTCAAATATTTTGTCCTTCCGCATCGAGTGGCTCAAGAGCCTATTCAACAGTGGCGGCGTCCTTTTTTCGAAGAACTCTCAGCGCGCGTAAAGGGGAAATCGATGACCGAAGCGGCTCTGGAGATCAATCTATGGTGCAATGAACATGCGACATTCGAACCAACGACGCCATGGGATCAAGGTCCGCTGACCACTATCAAGTCCGGCTTCGGGAGGTGCGAAGAGGAAATGATCTTGACTATTTGCGCCCTGCGCTCGGTCGGGATACCGGCACGACCTTGTCATACGCCGTATTGGGCTCATATCGATAACAATCATGCCTGGGTGGAAGTTTGGGCTGATGGCCAATGGTATTATTTAGGAGGGTGCGAACCGGATTATGAGTTGAACCACGCATGGTTCGATAACCCGGTCCGTCGGGCCGCCCTGGTGCTTAATACAGCATACGGCGAATACCATGGTCCAGAGGAAGTCCTCAAATTCAATGCGCGCTCAACGGTGCTGAATTCTACGTCGATTTACACGAACTCGAAGCAGGTTGCAGTCAAAATCCTGCCCAATGAGTATTTCCCAATCTCAAAGCAAAAAGTGTATTTTATGCTGATTAATTACGCCGGTCTTCTACCTCTCACATCGATTGAGACTGATTCGTTGGGGATGTGCGCTCTGACCAGCGGGTTGACGGATTGGGTAGTCTGGTGCGGTAATGGCGACACTCTCGATTGGACTTGGGTATTCGCCGAGAGCGAAGATACAGTAGTGCTTAAACCCAAGCCAATTGGCGATGAGGATTGGGTCTGGTTATTGGACATGCATGTCCCGCCGCCCAGTGATAAGACATCCGAATCTGTGGTCGATGAGAAAGTCCGGAATTTTTGGAAGGAGCGCAAAATATGCGCCGACAAGTTGCGAAAGCAGGCAACTGAAGATTGGTCGGATTCAATACGAATTGAATCATTCAGCGAAAAACTCGGATTCACCTTTGAGGAGGTGGCATTGATTATGGGGCGGGCAAAAGGGAATTGGGAAGAGGTGATGAAATTTCTGGCTGATACAACTCCTGCGGAGCGAGAGATATCAAAGAAGCTGATTGATATTCTTGATGATAAGGACCTCCGCTCCATTAGCTATTTTGAACTATTTTCTCATATCTCCGCAGCGCAGTATGCACCGGACAAGAATGATACCGCGTCATATAATCGATTCATTGACTATGTGCTCCAGCCCCGAATTGGATTTGAGCATCTTGGGCTATGGAGAAAGGAATTGGCGCATGCATTTAAGGTCGTCGATGTGGACGAAATTCCATCAATGAGAGGCTCCAATTTTGTAATTGAAGATCTCCGTGACCGACTCTCAACCCCTCTTTCTCCCCTTCAGGCGCTGGTGGCGAATCATGGCACGAAGGAGGATTTGATACACTTGATCATTGCCGCTTTGCGCGCCAAAGGTGTCCCGGCGAGAAAGCATCCCATTACCGGGAAACCTCAGGTTTGGGAAGGGGCCGACTGGCATAACGTCCAATTGCCGAATGATCCCGATAGCTTGATTAAAGAGTCGATTCCCAATGAAGAGGAATCATGTAGGCTGATGCTTGACTATTGGGAGGGAGCGATACCCGATCCGCAATGCTTTTCCCAATGGAGCCTTTCGAGATTGGATGGCGGGATTTATGAGATGGTAGAATTTGAATATCTCAGTCCGATGTCTCAGAACCATGGGCCACACAAACTGCCTCCGGGGCATTATATGCTCTGCGGGTCAAATCGCCTTGAGAATGGTGATGTGCTGGCTCATCTGCAATTCTTTACTCTCGATGCGGGGGATTCGGTTTTGAAGACATTGGTCATCAGGGAGCCCGAAATAGAATCAGATGAGATCTCTGCGGTGATCCAGCCGCCCGATAAATTAATCCCATTAAGCAAATGGGGAGCTTCAGCAAAATTCAGGGATTTTATGGACAAAAACCTGCTGATGCTCTGGGCTGAACCCAATATCGAAAGCACTGAGCGGGTGCTGGTGGATTTGAACAATATCGGTACGACAGAATATGACGACAAGACTCAATTCGTTTTAATTACTTCGGACTATCCTGGGGCAGATTTCCTTGAGAGAATGACCAAGGCGGCGGTTGGATGGAGTTTCTATCTCGATCCCGGTTATACCCAACTGGGAACGATAATAAGTGACAATCCGCAGCTTCAATCTCCAAATGAAAAACCATTCCTTCTCGTCGTCGATAAGAATGGCCAGGTGCTGGGCTACAGCGCCGGCTTGCGTTTCGGTGTAGCTTCACAGATTCAAAAATGGCTGACAACCGATGATGCTCATTCAATCAGGAAGCAGGGCATTTATCCCCTGCCAAAAGAGAAATAACGGCCGTCAAATAATCGCCCGAGTCCCTTCCACCGGATTCCGCATAGCCAACAAGAGAATCTATGCGGGTAATATCGTTGGTGTCGATGCCCTAAAATTGGGAGGTTCATTTCATAGGCTGGTGGTCGGCTGGGAGTTTTGACTAAAAGCGTGATTAAGAGAGGTTGTCGCGTTTGACTATTCCTGACGAGAGAGGGTAGATAATTATTTCGGGGATATTCACGTAAGGTGGAGAAGATGCCGCGGAAATAATCTGAGCGGCAACATCGGCCCGCTCAATCGCATTGGTTCCCTTCCCGAGGAGTTGAATTGCTTGACATATTGTGTGGGGAATGCTAATTTTCTGCCAATAGCAATAAGTCGGATGAATCGGCATCGGGAAATGGCGCTCAAAAATAATCGTCTCGACCACAAAACCTATCAGGAAAATTTCGCGGAAATTAACAAACCGCTAAACTCCGTTGAAGCAAGTATGGAGGCCAGTCGATGCCTGTTTTGTTATGACGCCCCCTGCATTAAGGCCTGCCCCACGGGAATCGATGTCCCCCTGTTTATTAAACAGATTGCCTCCGGCAATGTCAGAGGTTCCGCAAAGACCATTATTTCATCAAATATATTTGGTGGGGGATGCTCCCGAGTATGTCCGGTGGAAGTTCTCTGTGAAAATGCCTGCGTTCTCACACAGCATAATAATCCCATCCATATTGCCCTATTGCAGAGGTATTCAACCGATGTGGCTATGAGCCGAAGTTGGAAGCTATTTTCTCGAAAATCATCCAACGGAAAAAAAGTCGCGGTCATCGGCGGGGGACCGGCAGGATTGTCCTGTGCTCACAAATTGGCACTGGAGGGAATTGATGTTACTGTCTTCGAGAAAGAGAAGGCGGCAGGTGGTCTGATGACTTATGGGGTAGCCGCTTATAAAACGACACCGGAATTCTGCCATCAGGAAATTGATTGGATTACTTCAGTCGGCGGAATAGAAATCAAGTATGATTCGGCAATCCAGGGACTTGAAGCATTCCGGAATATCAGAGAAAAACATGATGCTGTTTTTCTTGGTGCCGGATTGGGGGCAACTAGGAAACTGAGCATTCCCGGCGAAGAACTTGAGGGGGTGTTTGATGCCATATCATTTATATATGACATCCGAACCAAAAACCATTCCGAAATACAAGTAGGCGACAAAGTCGGCATCATCGGATTGGGAATGACGGCCATCGATGCCGCCACCCAATCCAAAAGATTGGGAGCTGAAGAAGTTTCTATTGTCTATCGGAGATCGTCCAATGAGAAACCCTGCACCGAAAAGGAGTATGAACTGGCCAAGTCGGACGGAGTATTATTCATCTGGTTGGCAAGTCCGAAAGAGATTGTCGGTGAGGATGGTCGAGTGGTGAAGCTGATGTGCAATAAAATGAAATTAAGCGAACCGGATGCATCGGGCCGTCTCAAACCCGTAAAGACCGGCGAGACCTTCGCTTTTGATGTTGATATGGTTATCAAGGCAACCGGGCAGGAACCGTTGGTAAAATTGCTCGATGAATTCGAAATATCGCATAGCTATGGCAGGATAATCGTGAATCAATTCGGGGAGACCAATTTGGAAGGAGTATTTGCGGGTGGAGATTGTGTGAATGGAGGCAAAGAGGTCGTTGATGCGGTCGAAGCGGGGAAGCTGGCGGCGATCGGGATCCTAAGATATCTGGGAGGAGAAAAATGATATGGCTTCTCTAAAATCGGAATTTCTGGGGATTAAGTCGCCGAATCCATTCTGGCTGGCATCCGCTCCCCCCACAGACAAAAAATACACGGTCGCCCGAGCATTCGAAGCCGGATGGGGCGGAGTGGTTTGGAAGACTATCGGTGAGCAGATAAAGAATGTATCGTCCCGCTATGCGGCCATTGATTATGGCGGGAGGAAAGTTATGGGCCTGAATAACATTGAGCTCATTTCAGATAGGCCCTTGTCATTGAATCTCAAGGAAATCGCGGAGGTAGTAAAGGAATGGCCTGACCGGGCGGTGGTCGTATCGCTGATGGCCCGCACCGAACGCGAAAGCTGGCATGAGTTGGTCAGGATGGCCCAGGATACTGGATGCCACGGGCTGGAATTGAATTTTGGGTGCCCTCACGGGATGACCGAGCGGGGGATGGGAGCTGTCGTGGGTCAGGACCCTGAGATTGCGAAAATGGTAGTGGAGTGGGTGATGGAGGTGGCGCAAATTCCGGTCATAACCAAACTCACTCCGAATGTATTGTCGGTGGTGCCTCCTGCGAGGGCGGCTGTTCAAGGGGGTTCAAATGGACTTTCTCTCATCAATACTATTCAGTCGGTGATGGGGGTTGACCTCAAGACTTTGGTACCCTATCCGAATGTGGGCGGGAAATCGACCTATGGGGGCTATTGCGGTCCTGCGGTGAAGCCTATCGCATTGAAAATGCTTGCCAGCCTGAAAC
Organism: candidate division Zixibacteria bacterium CG_4_9_14_3_um_filter_46_8; assembly: GCA_002791595.1. Lineage (GTDB taxonomy): Bacteria > Zixibacteria > MSB-5A5 > UM-FILTER-46-8 > UM-FILTER-46-8 > UM-FILTER-46-8. The sequence goes on along the minus strand of PFXJ01000030.1, from coordinate 9,245 downwards.
AGGACCCTATAGTCAAGGGTATCCCCATTTCCGGAATAGGAGGAATTTCTACCTGGAAGGATGCCGTCGAATTCATCTTGCTGGGGGCGGCTAATGTGCAAATCTGCACAGCGGTGATGAAATATGGATTTCGCATCATCAATGATTTATGTGATGGCTTATCGAATTGGATGGATGATAAAGGATTCCGATCAATTGGTGAGTTTATTGGGCTGTCGGTCGATAAATTAACTGACTGGGAACAACTGGATTTAAACTTTCATATAGTCGCCAAAATCGATCAGGAAAAATGTGTTCATTGCGGGATATGTTATATCGCCTGCGAAGATGCGGCGCATCAGGCCATTCGGCTGGCAAAAGGAACTCCATACAATAGATATGAGGTCATCGAAGAGGAGTGTGTGGGATGCAATTTATGCCATCTCATCTGTCCCATTGAGGAATGTATTGTGATGGAGGAAAAAAATCGTGGATCATATATCAATTGGTTGGAATATCAGAAAAGGGGATTGCCCTTGAATGATCACTAACGTTTGTCTTTGGCTTAAATTAAATCTTTTACCCTGTTCACGATCTCAGTATTTTTGAATGGTTTGGTGACGCACCCCTTGGCGCCTTGGGCGGTCACCGAGCGATTACTGTATTTCCCCGAATATCCTGTAATCATCAATACGGGGATGCTGGGATAGTTGGACTTCACATTCGCCAAAAGCTCCATCCCATTCATTCCCGGCATAATTATATCTGAGATAATGAGATTGATCGGATTGGATTTTATGGTCTCCAGGGCTGATTCGCCAGAGTTCGCTGTGAGAGTGCTATATCCTTCGCGCTCCAGAATCGTTTTTAGGATTTCCAATATAAATTGATCATCGTCAACAATCAATATGCGTCCCTTGCTGGAATCGATTATATTTTCAACTTTCTGCCTCAATGCGTTGGGATTTATAGGCTTGCTTACAAGATCCTTGGCGCCTTTCTTCAAGGCTTCCTCAACGGAGTTCGAAGAATGGAAGGTGGAACATACTATTACCGGCAGGTGCTTGAACTTCAAATTCGACTTAAGGTAATCAAGAAGGTTTTCTCCATCCTCCGAGCGCATAGCAGTATCACAAATCACCAACATAATTGATGAATCTGATTCCAGGTATTTTTTGGCCTCTTGAAGTGAAGCCGAGGTAATAATGTCATATTCTTTGCCCCTGAAAGCCTCAGAAATCGATAGGAGATTAACCTTATCATCATCTACGACCAGTATTTTCATCATAGATATTATATTCTCAAATAAAGGTTGCGAAGTTACCTATCTGCCAAAGCTAAAGCCCGAGATTTTCCCCAACTATATATTCTCCGTGGCTTTATGTAAAATTATCGGTTATTCCAATTAATTCTTGAGGTAAGCCCGCCAAAACCATAGATATTATTCCTTAAATCTTACAAGATTTCGCTCAGGATCCCGACCGGTGACCGTAGTTGTTTGGCCATAAAGGATTTGAGAATCATCAAGGCGTTGGATATTCAAGCACAGCGAAAATCCGCATTGCATAATTGCCTAATTTTCGGTCGGACTTATGGTTTAGGATTATGGGATAATGTGAATATGCTTGGGAGAAGCCCTATACTTCCTGCCGCGATTGGCAACCATAACGAAATTGAAAGGAATTCACCTTGCCTTTAAGCTGTTATTATTCAAGTCATTAGAGATCCCATGAAGAAATTCTTCGTATGGGTTTATCATTTGAGGGGCTATCTCGGTGATAGGGATTTCGGATTTCGAACTAAAAAGAACTCGGACTAACGAATCCTCAATCATTGATTCACAATTCTCAATCCACAAAAGAAAGGGATGGGAGATGCGTAAGAAAAGACATATAGGGCTCATCGCTGGGCTGACTATTCTTATGATAACTTGCTTGACTGTGCCGCAATCGAATGCCGAATTGACATCGATAGGCACTGCTTACAGTGCAAGTATTAGCAATATAAGACATAAGGCTACCGTTACGCTTCAGGGATACACCGGGGTACGCACTCTCAGGTTGAACTTGAGCTGGGCGGATGCTGATTCCATTTATCTGGCGACCGGCTCATGGGGAGCGATCGCTGATTCAGTGAGCGCTTATGTTCCGACGAACATAGAACCGATTCTCCTTCTGGGTTTTTGGAATCCCACGAAGATGGACAAACCCGAGAACGCCCGCTATACCGATGTTTATAAGGCCAGGGATATTAATGAATTCCGGGCCGTCTGCTACAATCTGGCAGATGCGCTTAAATACAGAGTCAAGTATTTTGTCTTGCATAACGAGCCGAATTTGTTTTGGGATCCTGATTCCGGGAGCAGGAATTGGAGGAATTCGATTCAGGATTTTGCAGACCAATGTACGGCGGCGGCGGAAGCCATTAAGCTGGCTAATCCAGATGCCTACATCATTTATGGTTCATTTGCAGGAATTTCGCATTATGGAAATGGGCATGAGAATCCCGTTACCAAGCAATTTGTGGACGCCATTGCCCCCGAAGGAAGTCCAGACCCGATTATTGATGGGATTGATTTTCATATGTATGGGGACTCGCTGACACAGGAGCAGTATTATCAAGTTGCAGATTCTATTTCGGCTTTTTGTTACCGACGGAATGTGGATTGGATTATTGGCGAAACCGCCGGCCCCAAGATCGCCCTACCAACTGATATGCCAGATCCTCATAACCCTGATATTACGATTTATGATGCGATGGTTTTGGCGCTGGAAAATGGAGGCACTCTCGCTGAGTTGAAGGACTCTCTGATTGTATATACCCGCTTATATGACCCCAATAGTCTATATCTGCCAGAAAATTGGTCAGCCCTTGAGGATGCCAAGATAGCCGATTTCACCAGAAAGATTACTGCTTTCGCTGACAGCAATGCGACTTTTGGTCCCATAAAAATATTTTCATGGCTTCCAGCTTTCGTATTGCCGGATCTACCAAGATACCAGGATCCATTGCCGGATTCTACAGACATGGAAAGGGAAATGAAGCTATTCCTGAGGGGGCAGACATATAAAGGCACTGGCCTTGTATATGTTGATGAGGAAGGCAATGAATACCCGACCCCTTTCACAGAGAGAATGAAGGAGGCCGTGGCCATATATTTCCCGGAAGTAGGGGTTGAGGAACCAGAGGCGAACAATCAGATTACGAATCATGAAGGCGCTATTAGCTTTGCGTTTAGCTATCCAAATCCATTCAATTCCACAACCGAAATAAGCTATTTTGCACCGTTTAAATCGGAAGTGAATATTGATATATACAATATTCGGGGTGAACGGGTGGCGAGCATGGATGCCGGCATTCAAAATTCAGGGATACACTCCTTAATCTGGAACGCCAGCGGATTCGCCAGTGGAACTTACTTCTATAAGCTCATCGCCGGTAGCAAAAGCATTACTGGGTCAATGGTGTTGATAAAATAGGGCAACATTTCTAGATACATCCCCGCGCATCATCAAAGTCGAGGCTCGCCCCTTATGGATGGCGAGCTGTCATTTTTAATGTCGGTCGGCAAGACATCTTCGAAAAAGACTTGACTATGGATTGGAAAAGGTTATAATTAAAGTTTATTAATTTTTGATGATGATTTAAGGAGCTCGTATGAAAAGAACATTCCAACCTTCCATTCTCAAGAAGAAACGCGATCACGGGTTTCGCAAAAGGATGGCCACCAAAGATGGCCGAATGGTTTTGAAGCGCAGACGCGCTAAGGGACGCGCCAGATTGAGTCATTAATGATGCCAAATGCTGGGTAAAATGAAAGAATATGGTTTCCCAAAAGCCATCAGGATTAAATCGTACCAAGATCTTGTTGGAGCCAGGCGCTTCGGCCAACACCACGAGGCGGATAATATGACTCTCTCTGTGAATAGCCGAAGTGAAAACGATCTTACGAAATTCGGGATAAATCTATTAAGAGGATTTAAGACTGCGGTAGAGCGGAATAGAGTCAAAAGGGTGATCAGAGAATTTTTCCGTCATAAAAAATCTGATTTTCCAACCGGCAGTTTAGTTCTGGCGACTGCCGCCGGCAATATTTCGCGGCTGAGCAATTCCGAAATTAGATGCGAATTGGAATCAGCATTGGCATCATATAAGTCGAATGCAGATAAGACAAATTCCTAAGTTTTTAGTCAGGGGGCTGATCCATGCATATAGACACACGATTGCCTACCTCTTGCCTCCCGATTCCTGCCGTTTTAACCCGAGCTGTTCCCAATATGCGCTGGATGCGATAGAGAGATATGGCGTGTGGCGTGGCGGTATTCTCTCCACCAGGAGAATTCTTCGCTGTAATCCCTGGAGTGAAGGGGGAAATGACCCGGTCAAGTAGCTATGGAGTCAAGGTAACTTATGGATAGAAAAACCTTATTCGCATTTATTCTCATCGGGCTATTGTTCCTATTGCTTCCATATTATTATAAACTGGTCAATCCTCCTCCTAAAGAGGGCCAGATATCGAATGCACCTGATAGTTCGCGTGCGTTGCCACAGCAACCATCGGATTCCCTCTTGGCCGGTAAGGAAATTCCAATGGCTGGGGCCGACACGTCGGGATGGCAGGCGTCATTACTTGGGAAGGATGAGCTGCCGCAATATATAAGAGTGGATACGGAGCTTTATATTGCCAAATTTTCAACCAAAGGTGCGGCTCTGGTATCATTCATTTTGAAAAAATATCATAAGGCCGACAATGCTGTCATCGACCTGGCCCAGAATGGTGATATCGGGTCGCTCCGCTTAAAAAATGAATCCGCCTACTTGATTCCAGAGGGTTTGAATTACACTGCCACCGCAGATTCGATTCAATTATCGGCATCTAAGATGGATGATGATTTGGAATTCAATTGGGTTGGTCCCGATGGTCGATTGGTGCGCAAAATATACCATTTCCACAATCGTGAATATTCAATCGGATTAGAGATAACTATAAATGATGTCAAAGCCCTGGGTTGCAGTGATGGCTATTATCTTTGCTGGGACGCTCCATTGCCGATTACAGAAGTTTCGGCCAGCAAAGATAATGATTATATGAAGGGGTATGTGATGTTTGGGGGTGAACCATTGGATTTCAAGGATACTGATGGAGGCAAAGGGCATAAGGAGGAAAAGACCGGAGAAACAAGCTGGGTCGCCAGTAAGTCAAAATATTTTGCGTCAGCGATGGTCTGCCAATCACGCAGAGGTTCAGGGTTCTATATTGATATAGCGGAGATGCCGGAGAAGCATGATGACAAAATCGTGAATCGCCGGCTGATTACCAATGGCATAAAGATGGCCTCTTCCAGCAACGGCCAATTAACCGACAAGTTTATGATTTATATCGGGCCTATTGATTATTATATCCTGAAGGGCTATAACGTAGGTCTGGAAACCATAGTGGATATGGGGTGGAGGATTTTGCAGCCATTCTCGAGAGTGCTACTCTGGCTCTTGGTTCAGCTTCACAAAATCATTCCCAATTATGGTTTTGTCCTTATACTGTTTTCAGTATTCATTAAAGTAATACTTTTCCCTCTTTCGCGTAAATCGACCACATCGATGGCGAAGATGCAGGAAGTGCAGCCCAAGATACTAGAATTGAGGGAGAAATATAAGAAGGACCCGAAAAAAATGAATACTGAGGTGATGAAGTTATATAAGGAGCACGGGGTAAATCCGGTGGGAGGATGTCTGCCGCTGCTTCTGCAGATGCCATTGTTTTTTGCCCTGTATCAAGTCCTCAATGCCACCATAGAATTGAGGGGAGCGAATTTTATTCTCTGGATTAAGGACCTTTCCCAGCAAGACCCATTGTACATTCTTCCCGTGCTTATGGGTATAACTATGTTTGTGCAACAAAAGATGACAATGAAGGATCCAAAACAGCAGATGATGGTTTATCTGATGCCGGCAGTGATGACATTTGTGTTCTTGTCTATGCCCGCCGGGTTAGTGCTATATTGGACGATGTTCAATATACTTTCGTTTGCCGAACAGCTTTATGTTAAGCGGCGGAGTCGGCCATCAATGATAGCGGTAGTAACATAGGCAATTATGACCAGGTCATCTTAACAGGTAACTGTGGTCTTTCAGATAAGCGAAGATAGAGGCGCTCGCCAGTCGTTGACCTAACTTAGTGGGGTGCTCATCATCATATCCCCAGATAAATAGGTCGCGAGGTTCAAGGCCTGATTTTGCAAAGGTGGGATAAAGATCAAGATAGTCAACTCCGGTGTTATCGAAAAAACTTGTAAGGGAGGATTGGAAGATCGGTTTCATGGCGTTTTTTCCGAATTGATTGCCGGCAGGAAATATTAAAACTGAATATTCCGCGCCGATATTTTCACAATAATTTCGTGTCTCTTTTAGAGTATGGAGCATTGCTTGCCAGGCCCGGCTTTGGATACGGTTCTGGTATTCCTCTGGCTGGTAATTTAGTTGATTGACCATAAACGATCTCAAGGAGCCTTTGACAATGGTGAGGAGATAGGATCTTTGCCAGAAAGGCCCTGTGCGGTTCATGGTTGCGGCTCTCCAAATGAAAGAGCCGCCCTGATTTATCAATTTGGGCTCGACTTCATAATCATTGCGACAGAATGCAGTTAAAACCAGGTCGGGTTCATATTTGGCCCCAAACTCTTTTAGCAACGCCAGTTGCATTATTGAGTTATAGCCGGGGATACAAAGGTTCAAAACCTCATAGTTAAAAGCGCCGCCTCTATTGCCCTGATTCAGCATCTCTTCCAACAATCTGGAAAATAGGGAGTCCATATCACAAATTCCAAGCCCGAAACCGACCGAGTTTCCGATTATTATGATCCGCTTGGTGGATGAAGATTTGGCGAGGAGATGCTCACGGTCTCTAAAACCCTGCGAATTGGTTTCGTAGCAGGAATCCCTAAAATTAGGAAGCATAAGATAACCCATTTCGGAGTTAGCGCAGGGGCGGAGCATATCGGGTTGGTTTCTAATATACTCCTTCAATTGAGTGCCCACATATTTGTGTGCGATTAATTCCCCGATAACCAGGACAATAAGACCGCTGGCTGTGAGAAGGGCAAAGTTGATTAGTACTGCTCTAAACGTTCTTTTCATATTTGGGCGAGATAATGTTTAACCGCAGGCAGATAGACCTGCGGTTAAGCGCCTCATACAAAAGAGAATATGATTTATCGGGCTGGCACGCACTTATAGCCGTAGGCGTGAATTCCGCTATGGCCTGCAGAAATCAATTTTCTGAATTCAATGCGATACCGAGCGCCAGTCTTAATTTGATTTATATCTACATCAGCCAATTGGGCTGTAATATTAACGCCATCATCCAACTTGATAATTCCTAATGCGTAAGGGGTCTGGTCACTGAATGCCGAGGGACCAACGTGTATTACGGTATAAGTCAGCAGCTCGCCTTCATCTTTCAGCTTGATCGTCCCAAACTCACGTCCTTTGCAGACGGGGCATATCAAGCGAGGGGGGAAAGCGATATAGCCGCATTTATTGCATTTGCCCGCCTCCAAACGATAACGTTGAGGTATTTCTCTCCAGTATCTCGATGGAAACATTATATCACCTCCAAAATATGAACCAAAGTTGAGCCGCCGGAACCGCCCATATTCTGTGCCATTCCGATTTTCGCCCCTTTGACTTGTCTCTCGCCCGCATCACCGCGCAACTGGGTAACCGCTTCATATATCTGGGCAATGCCCGTGGCGCCGACCGGATGCCCCTTGGATTTCAAACCGCCGGAAGTATTGATCGGAATTTGTCCGCCTATGCGGGTTTTTCCGCTTTCGACAGCGCATCCGCCTTTTCCTCTCTCAAAGAATCCGAGTGATTCGGTAACAATAATTTCAGCTATCGTAAAGCAGTCATGAACTTCGCAGAAATTAATATCGGATAGCTTTTTGCCGGCCATTTTGAGCGCTTTTTGAGAGGCAATCTCGGTCGATTTTAGATAGGTTAGGTCGTCCCTGCTTTGCAGAGCAATCGTATCGGTGGCATGGCCGGAGCCGATTATTTTAATGGCGGGATGTCTTTTGAAGTTCTTAACCAAATCCGCCGCACAGAGAATCACTGCCGCGGCGCCATCAGTAATAGGGGAGCAGTCCATCAGCGTTAATGGATCGGCGACCATTACAGCATTGGTCACTTCGTCGATAGTGGTCTTAAAGGGGAATTGCGCCAAAGGATTTTTGGAGCCATTATCGTGATTTTTCACAGCCACTTCGGCAAGTTGCTTGCGAGTGGTTCCGTATTTTTGCATGTGCGCCCTTGCCATTAGAGCGTAAAGCCCCGGGAAAGTGGCGCCATTATATACTTCATATTCCTGGTCGGCGGCTGTAGCTAGCGCATAGGTGTCATTGTCGCCGCTAACATCAGTCATTTTCTCTACGCCTCCTGCCAGTACTATATCATTTATTCCGGAGGCAACATCTATGAATGCGGAGCGAAAAGAAAGACCGCCCGAACAGCACGCAGATTCAACGCGGGTGGCGGGTATTGGCCCATATCCCAAATAGTCCGCCATCAAGGAACCTAGATGCTCCTGTCCGACAAAAAGGCCGGAACCCATGCAACCGATGTACATTGCGTCGATATGGTCAACGCCGGCATCATCAATCGCTTTCAGGGCCGCTTCGGTGAAAATGTCGCGAAGCGACTTTTCCCAAAGTTCACCCCATTTATTCATGCCTATACCAATTATGGCAACATCTCTCATCACATCCTCCTAATCATTCTTCCGGATTTTGCCACGGAACTTGGCATAGGTTCCGTAATCCAGGTAAGTTTTATTCTCGTCAAGATACCAGACAGTGTGCTTAGCTATATCGCGAACCTCATCGATCCTCTTGGTGACGGTAAAGATAAATCCATCGGAGCCGGCCCCGGAGCCATAAGAAACTACCAGTATCTTTTGGCCGGGCTTGGCGATGTCAAGGGTAGAGGTGAGGCCGATCGGCGAAGCGCCCGAATAGGTGTTTCCTAAACGTGGGGTAAGCCATC
>PFXJ01000030.1:0-146 GCA_002791595.1 candidate division Zixibacteria bacterium CG_4_9_14_3_um_filter_46_8 | reverse complement strand
CTACATACTTGAAATCCGACGGTTTCATTCCGACTTTCTTCATAATACCATTGGCGCATCCGGTGACATGCTTAAAATATGCCGGATCGCCCGTGAATCTCCCGCCATGCTGGGGATAAAATTGATACTCGCGCCGCCAGAAATCG
>PFXJ01000109.1:2992-22694 GCA_002791595.1 candidate division Zixibacteria bacterium CG_4_9_14_3_um_filter_46_8 | reverse complement strand
GTTTTCAACATCAGATTTCCTGACCTGACATAGGCATCAGCCTTCTCATTAGCCTGGTTAGTGAAAAAGAGAATCTTCACTTCAGGTCTTGGCATAAATTTGGAAGATTCCGGATCGTCCGCATTGAGAATCAGATAATCGCCTTCTCCCATATTCTCATATATCCTGGCCTTGGCGATACGATAGTCCTCGATGGTTGAATAACGATCAAGATGGTCCGGAGTAAAATTCAAAATCATCGCAATTTTGGGCCTGAACCCCTCGATTCCTTCCAGTTGAAAGCTGGAGACCTCCAGAACTACGTGGCCGGATGGGTTGGTCCCGTCAACAAAGGACGCGAACGGAATGCCGATGTTTCCACCTACATTGCAGGCCAATCCGGCGTCGGCAAGCATTTTCCCGATGAGCGTAGTAGTAGTGGTCTTGCCATTAGAACCAGTTACGGCAATGATCGGCGCATTGCAAAACCACGAGGCTACTTCCATTTCAGAGAAGATCGGTATGCCGCGAGACCGCGCTCGAGTCAAGATATCAATATCCAGAGGGATACCGGGGCTGACCGCGATAAAATCTGCGCGAAGCAATTCATCACTATGCGCCCCTAATTCGCATCGGATGCCGCTTGCTTCCAGAAACTGCTTGTCCCTCTCAAGCTCCATATTATTCCGGATTTCACTTAAGAACACTTCCGAGCCGAGTTTTTTCATCAGGACCGCCAGGGCCTTCCCCGAGCGTGCCATTCCGAGGATTGCGATTCTTTTGCCTTTTATAACCTTCCTTGTCATCTGGGCAATTTACCTGATTTTGAAGGTTGAGAGTGTAATGAGGGCGAAAATTATCCCGGCGATCCAAAAACGGACTACCACCTTGGGCTCCGGCCATCCAAGCAATTCAAAGTGATGGTGAATCGGCGACATCCTAAATACCCGTTTTCCAGTCATCTTAAAGGAAACTACCTGAATCATCACCGACAAAACCTCAATGACAAAGACACCCCCAACGATGATTAGCAACACTTCTTTCTTGGTGAGGATGGCCAAAGTTCCCACTGCCGCCCCTAAAGAAAGGGCGCCGGTATCTCCCATGAATACTTCCGCAGGATGACTATTGAACCACAAAAAGCCAAGCGCCGAACCAAGCAATGCGCCGCAGAATATGGAAAGCTCGCCTGCGCCGCGAAGGTATTCGATGGCAAGATAATTGCTGTAATCAACTCGTCCCGTAATATAGGCGATAGCGGCGAAAGCCGCCGCGCAGATGCCCACCAATCCAATTGCCAGGCCATCAAGGCCATCGGTCAGGTTCACCGCATTCGATGATCCCGTGATTATCAAAGTAACAAAAGGTATATATAAGATACCAAAGGGGATGACCACATTCTTCAGAAAGGGTATTCCGGTGGAGGTGGTGAACTCCGGAGATGGGGGTTTGAGATATAGTATTATGCCGAGGATAAGGCCAAGGACGATCTGGCCCATAAATTTTTTTCTGGCTACCATTCCTTTGGGCTGTTTCTTAATGGCTTTTAGATAGTCATCAACGAATCCGACGATTCCCATCCAGATGGTGGTCAGCAGCACGAGATGAATGTAGGGATTAGTTAGATCCGCCCATAAAAGCGTAGGTATCAGAATTCCCATCAAGACTATTATTCCTCCCATAGTGGGAGTCCCTTCCTTCGAAAAGTGCGAGGCCGGTCCCTCGCGTCGTATGGATTGCTTAACCTGGTGTTTCTTCAGCGCCTTTATGATGGCCGGGCCAAGAATGAAGCAGATGAGCATGGCGGTTACTGTGGCATACGCCGCGCGAAACGTGATATATCGGAATATATTGAAAAAGCTGATATAATCGGTAAGGGGAATAAGCAAATAATAGAGCAAATTAAATCTTCCTTATCTTAGATTCAAATAACTCCAGGGCCGTTTCGAGTTTCATTCCTCGCGATCCTTTAAATAAAACTAAATCACCCGGCCTTGCTTCCGAATTCAGCAGGTAGGCGATATCGTGATGGTATTGGAAGTGGGAGGTCACTATCGCACTTCCGGATTTTGCCGCTTCCTCCCCCGAAAGCTTTGCCATTTCACCAAAAGTTATAAGATGATTTATTTCGGACCTTCCGATCTCATTGCCAATTTTCCGGTGATAAAATTCCGATTGATCTCCCAACTCCAACATATCGCCCAAAACCATAAATCGACGATTGGCTTTCAGCGAACCCAAAAGCTTGATGGCTTCCCGGACTGATTGCGGATTGGCATTATAAGCATCATTGATAATACTGATTCCGCCTATTTTATAAACTGTGCACCGCATCTCCGGAAGCCTCAGGGCGGGCAGGAGTGTAAGCGCCCTCTTAAAATCTGTCCCGTAGGCAACAGCCGCCGCCAAGGCTATGGCGCTGTTGGATACATTATGGAAACCGGGAATATTAAGTTCTACCCGGAAACCATTGATTTCGAATCGGGCATTCCCGATATCATTTATGGCGATATCGGTTATTCTGAAATCGGCTCCTGGCGCGGTCCCAACAGTCACATAGGGGCATTTGATGCTTCTCGAAAGCGAGACAACATTCTCATCGTCGATGTTTATCACCGCAGGCTTATTTTTCTCAGAAAGAAACTTCAGCATCTCCGCCTTGGCCCTAATCACATTTTCAAGGTTGCCCAGCCCTTCCAGATGAGCGGCGCTGATGTTATTGAGAACTCCAATCTCCGGTTGGGCGATTTCGCACAGCCGAGCTATTTCGCCCATGGCCGACATTCCCATCTCGAAGACCGCAACTTCCGTCCAACAATTGGCTTCAAAGATGGATAGCGGCAACCCATACAGATTGTTGAAATTTCCTTTGGTGCCGGTCGTGAAATAATCCTCGGAGAGGATTTTGACAATGAAATCTTTCACCGACGTTTTACCATTTGTGCCGGTTACACAAATTACCCTGCAACCCAATTTTTTGAGATACAATCGCGCCAGATTACCGAGGAATTCCAATGAATCCCTGACAACATAGATATTCGAGTGCCGGTCGCCGATATTGATTTGTTCCGTATCAAACGGGGTTTGAACCACAATCCCCGATGCTCCTTTCTGCACAGCATCTTGAACGAACAAATGGCCATCAGTGCTTTGGCCCTTGACAGCAATGAATAAATCGCCCGGCTTGAGGGTCCGAGTGTCAATGGAAACTCCTCTTACGGGAGTATCGTAAAGGGTGAAACCGTTCGATGGCTTCGCAATCTCTATAACTTCGCTTACAGGCATAAGCTCCATTAATCCTATCTTCCCGATTCCAAGAAATTTTTTATGACCTCTTCTTCCGAAAAATAGGTCCTGGTGGTTCCAAAAATCTGGTATTTCTCATGCCCTTTTCCGGCGATCACCACCGTGTCCCCGGGTTTCGCGATTTGAAGCGCCATCCGAATCGCTTTTTCCCGGGAGCTTTCCCGTAGATACTCAAAGCCCATTGGAAAACCGCTCTGGACTTGATTCAAAATCTCCTCCGGATCTTCAGTGCGCGGATTATCGGTGGTCAGGATGGCCAGGTCGGAAAATGAGGCCACTGTCTGAGCCATCGGCGCCCTCTTGGTCTTGTCTCTATCGCCTCCGCAGCCGAATACGGTTATTAGCTTGCCAGAAGTGAATTCCTTGCAGGAGGCGAGGAGTCGGGTGAGGGCATCCGGCGTGTGGGCATAGTCGATGATAATTTGATACGGCTGGCCATAATCCAGAATCTGCATTCTCCCCGCAGGAGGTTGGAATGACTCCAGTCCATCCTTAATCGCATTCAGAGAGATATCGCATTTAAGGCCGGCAGCGATGGCCGCCAGCGCATTCTCCGCATTAAATCGACCCGGCATACCGAGCCGAAGTTCGAGTTTTCCCGCAGGGGTGTGGATTTCCAGCAGGCTGCCACTGGGAGTAAAAGTAGCATCAATAATATGGACTTCAGCCGTTTTAGGATCACCATAGGTCATAACATCTAAACCTTGATAATTGGCGATCCTCTGGCCAAAAGGATCCGATATGTTAATAATTGCCGGCTTGCCGGCTCCCCGCAGATATTCGAATAATTTCATTTTGGCATTAAAATAATCGTCCATATCCTTGTGGAAATCGAGATGCTCGCCGGTCAAGTTCGTGAATATGCCCAAGTCGAATTCAATGGCGTGGACCCGGTATAAAACCAGCGCATGCGATGATACTTCGAATACCGCAGCGCGGCATCCGGCCTCAAGCGATTTCCTCAGAAGACGCTGAAGCTCTTTTGACTCGGGCGTGGTATTGAGAGTAGCTTCAAATGATTCCCCGATATAATTGCCCACAGTGCCAAACTGGGCAGTTTTGTGGCCGGCAGATTCCATAACCGATTTCACCATACTACAGATAGTGGTTTTGGCATTTGTGCCGGTCACTCCAATGATAGTCATTTCTGATGAAGGATGATTATAGAAAGCGGAAGAAACCTCCGCCAGCACTCTACGAATGGGCGCACACTCGATAAGCGGTCTCGCGCAATCGACATAATGCTCCGCTACCACCAATGATGCGCCTCCGGCAATCGCATGATTTACAAAATCAGCTCCGTCAGTTTTGAATCCCGGAATAGCAAAAAATATCATCCCGGGTTCAATTTGCCGCGAGTCATATTCAACGCCGGTGATAATAATATCATCAACTCCGTAGGGAAGCAACACCCCAGTGTCGGAGAACAGCTGGGCAACTGTCTGGTATCTGGTATCAGTCATTGAGATTTCCAATGCTCATCCTCAGCCGCATTTGATAAAATATTTCTGCGTCTCGCCGTCATTTATCGGATAGCATTCCAAAACAATCCCCGAATCGCCTTCAATTTCAACTTCATACCCTTCATGACGCAGCAGGAAGATGGCGTTCCTTAATGGCTTCCCTTTAATTTGTTCGCTCAGCTTGTCCGCGCCCGGCGAGGGCGTACCAAGTTCCCGAGCGAAATTAGCAACCGGTTGGACCGATGAACTGTCGGCGCCCTCCGCCGAACACAAATCGAGGCGAGGATCAAATCCTATTTCATTCTTCTCCAGCAATCGCTTTGACGAACAAAAGTATTCTTTCAGTATGTCCCTGAAAACTGGCGCCGCAGTGCTTCCTCCCATCCTTTTCACGGTAGGTTCGTCGAACACGATATAGCCGAGGATAACAGGGTTATCGGCGGGATAAAATCCAACGAAAGATGAATAGAACTTGTCATCGGAATAACCTCCACCTCCCGGTATAACCTTGCGGGAAGTGCCAGTTTTTCCTGCTATCTTGAGGCCATCTATTTTCGCTTGAACTGCGGTTCCGCTGTCAACCACTACCCCAAAGAATTCCATCATTGTGGCGGCTGTCTGCGGCGAGATTACCCGCCGAACTTTGGTCGGTTTATTTTCTTTGATGATCTCACCTTGGGGCGATACAATGGTTTTCAGCAGATATGGGCGATAAAGTTCTCCACCGGCGCCAACTGCCGCATAAGCGTTGGCTAATTGCAGCGCGGTCACGGTCAAGCCATTCCCGAAACTGACGGCGGCCTGTTCAAGCTCCGACCAGGTTTCCGGGTCATGAATTTGTCCCGCTGATTCTCCCGGGAGCTCAATGCCGGTCCTGGTATCGAATCCAAAATCGATCATCATCCTATAGATGGCATCGCGGCCCAGCTTAAATGACATTTTAGTTGCCGCGACATTGGAGGAATACTCCACTGCTTTGCGCAAGGTTACGCAACCCATCTTATGGGCATCGGTGATGCATTTCGGGCCAATGCAAAATTTGCCGCCCTGGCAATCAATGATTGTTGAAGGCGTGTACTTTCCCGAGTTCAATGCCGCCGCCACTGTAACCAATTTATAGGTCGAACCCGGTTCATACACATCCGAGATAACCACGTTTCGCGTCGCAGACACATTCTCAGGAAAATATTGACCCATGGCCAGAATCTCGGAAGTTCCCACCCCAAGAAATACCCCGAAAGCCCCTTTCGCCTGAAATTCCTCGACACCGGCTTTAAGTTTCTGGCACAAAATATCCTGCAGATTAGCATCGATAGTGAGGATGATATTATCGCCGCCATCCTGAATCGAAGCATAGCTTCCATCCAAATCAAATTTCCGCCCCTTCCGATCACGATTTACTCTGATTTCCTTATCCTGACCCTGAAGGTATTTATCAAATGCCAATTCCACCCCGCCGATACCCCTGCCATCTATGTCGGTGCCGCCAAGAAGATACAGCCAATCGTTCCCGTTTCTATAACCCCTCTTCTGCTCGGCGGTGATATAGACCCAACCAAGATTCATCTGTTGGACTCTGTCTTTTTCTTCAAGAGTTATCGCTCGGTCCACCCAGCAGAATTTTGTATGTTTGTTAAAGCGCTCCAGCAATGTTGAACTGGGGATGTCACAGGCGGCCGCTAATTTGATGGCGGTCATTTCATGATTACTAATCGAATCAGGGATAGCAAAGATTGAGGATGTTGGGATATTCCAGCTCAATGCCTCACCGGTTCGATCATATATATTTCCTCTGCTTTCTCTGACATGCAACTTGGCGGTTTGATTATCAACTGCAAGCGCCCTAAAACTCTCATGCCTGAAGACCGCAATTTCAATATTTCTCAAAATCAGTATTCCCCAGAAAGCCGCCATAATGAGAAGCGGAATTCTCAGCCTCCATGAAAGGTCCCGTCTGGGTTTGGATCTTCTATTTAAGCGAATCCGCATTCGATGGTTGCCCAATGTCCAAAGCATTTCTAAACCAATCTAAAACCAAGTCCGATGATCGTTTCACCCAATCAGGTTTCGCACTTTCAGCCTCAATTACCCAGTGCAGATGAACTACCTTATCAGGAGGAGGAAATCCGAAATTAGAGTCAGGGATAGACTTCTGCAGGTTATCCAGCGAGCAGAAATTGGCAACATCCAATTCAAGCTGCCGGTTTTCTTCTTGCAACCTTTTTTCTTCATCCCGTAATTTTTGCTCGAATATGAGCATTTCACGAACCTTTTGACTCTGATATAAATAGAAAAATGCAACCAGGAACATCCCGATTATTCCTGAAACCAACTTGAAGGTGAGATTAAATCCTCGTCTCCGGGTCCTACGATTATTCCTCTTAACCATTGCTTACAATAACCATCTCCGCGGCTCGGAGTCTGGCGCTTCTGGCCGCGGGATTGACACTCTGCTCATCTGCTGTAGGTCGGACCGGCTTCGGAGTAAGAATTTTCAAATACTTTCCTTCCGCCGCTCTCCGGGGCAAACGATTATCTCTCAAAAAACCTTTTACGATTCTGTCTTCTATTGAATGATATGATATTACCACCAACCGGCCCCCGGATTGAAGATGCATAAAGGCCGCCGGCAGTCCATTTTTCAGCTCTTCAAGTTCATTATTAACCGCTATCCTGAGCGCCTGAAAACAGCGGGCTACAGATTTGAGTCGCTGGTAGCCCTTGACCACTCCATAAATAATGTCTCTCAATTGATAGGTCGTTTGAATCGAATTTTTCTGACGGTATCCTGCAATTGCCTTAGCGATTTTTCTGCTGAATCGCTCATCGCTGTTTCGAAAAAGCAAATCGGCCAATTGCTTCTCAGGAAAATCATTAACAATCCGAGCGGCAGTAAGTCTATCGTGAGGCGACATCCTCATATCGAGTGGTCCATCAATCATATAAGAAAAACCATCATCGGCGTTCTTGAGCCTTGAGCTGTTAAGTCCCAGGTCAAATAAAAAACCGCTATATGGTTTCTCTTTTTTATCCAATATCTTTGATTCCATTTCTCCAAAAGTGCTAAGCGCCAATTCAACCTGATTTATATGATTACTTAAATTACTCCTGGCGGAATCAAGGGCCCGAGGATCGCGATCTAATCCCAGAATGCTTCCCCCGTGAGGCCCGATGATGCGCAATATAGCTTTTGAATGCATACCGTCACCGAGCGTGCAATCCACATACTTGCCGGCATAATCCCACAGCAGGTATTCCAAGACTTCCGTTGTCATTACCGGTATATGCGGCATTCTTCAAATCACCCCTCCAGATTCAAACCTTCCGCAATTTCAGCAAATGATTCTTCAATTTCGAATAATTTTTTATTAAATAATTCTGGACACCAGAGCTCTATATATGATATCATTCCGTGAATGATTACCGAGCGCTCAATCCGAGCAAATTTCAGTAAGTTCTGGCTAATCTTGATTCGTCCCTGAGCATCAATGGTTACTTCCGAAACATCAGTAAGAAAACACCTCTTGAAATCCCTTAGCTTTTGCTGGGATAAGTCAATTTTGTCTAATTTTTGTCTTATTTTGACCCATTCCTCTTCGGGATACACTCTTATGCAACCATCGAGTCCGCGAACCAGTACAAATGGTTCGTTTTTAGCGGAATCCCCTCCACGACGGAATTTGGCGGGGAACTTCATCCTGCCCTGGGATTCGATCTTATTAGTAATTGTACCTAAGAAATTATATTCAGACAAGCCAGAATTTACCTAAATAATCCATTTCAATCCTATTTAATCCAAGAATAACGTTTCGTCAAGCGAAAATCGCTTGAAAAAGTAAATATTTCTAATATCCCTTATGTGATAGGATTGCGAATGCTTATATAGGGTGGTTCCTATACATTTGGGGGGCAATCTCAAAAATCGCGAATATCGGGGGCGTCATAATTTGAACAGCTACTTTCTAACCCTCCAAGTATCATAATAATAGCGGTGGTCAAACAATTCCCCCGGTCATATTGGGCAGACGGCATTTTTATTGCGAAAACCTTTGCTAGAAATGTCTGGAAATTAGTTTCGAAGGAGGGGGAAAATGAAATATTCAGACCTTTTTGCTAAAATAGGGGAAGTCACAGTATTGATGGCATTGGCAATTGTCTTATTTGCTGATCCAGCTTATAGTTCTGTTATTGAACATAGTATAAATTTTGATCCGATGCTTCTGGATATTCGAGATTCCGGATTATATACGGAAGTTACTATCCGGGACTGCGATAAGACCTCTGAACCTGGGAAACCAGCGATACCGTATCTGATAACCAAGATATTGATTCCGGCCAATGAAGATGTAGATTCCATCGCCATTGCTTGCGATTACAAGCCTGTTGAAAGACCAATTCTGGTCAATTTTGCTCAACCTCCCGAGAAAACTTCATTATTGGAAGCGCCTCCTATACAGGCCACCGCGGATGAGGAAACATACTCCTCAAAAGACAGGTATCCTCAAGAGAATTATATCATTATTGACCGTGGATATTGGGGTGCCAATCATATCATCTCATTACAGGTTTTCCCGGTAGTATATTATCCCGGCTACCGTCGATTGGAAGTGTCCTCAAACATTAAAATCGTCGTTTATACTGGCACTTCAAATAATTGTCCGGATATTCTTTATAATGCGCGTCCCATTCCAGCCGAGCTGCTTGCCAATGTAATAGATAATTATGAAACGAGCATCCAATATGCTAATGTTATTCACCAGCCAATCCTGGAACTTCCAATTCCTTATTCTCCACCTGTGAATAATTATCTTGAATACGAATATGCGGTAATCACCGATGAATCTCTCGTAGAAAGCTATCGAGGGCTTGTCGATTGGAAGATGAGGAGAGGATTGGCCGCTGGAATCATCACGGTAGAAAGGATAGATGCTGATTACGCCGGGGTCGATCTCCAAGAAAAAATCCGCAATTATATCAAAGATGCCTATCGGTTCAATTTGACCTGGGTGCTTTTGGGCGGTGATGAAAGCATCATACCAATTCGTTATGCTTATCATTTGGAAGCCTCTGAAAATCCACCATTAATGGAGCAGCAGATTTGCGATCTTTATTATTCCGATCTCACCGGTGATTGGGATGTTGATGGTGATGGTGTGTATGGTGAGCCGAACAGCGATAGGCCTGATATCTATCCCGAAGTTTATGTGGGCAGGGTTACCGCGACGACTCCGGAGGGGGTGGAGGCCTACGTTAAGAAGCTAATCCAATATGAGCGTGATCCTGGGAATGGCGACAATTCTTATGTTACAAGATCTCTTTTCATCAGTGCTGACCAGATGGTTGATGCTGGCCAACAGGTCCTTCTCGGTAATGAGATGCCACTCCAATTCTCGGTCGATACTACTTCTTTGGCGGAGAGGTCTGACGGTTATAGCGCAAATCCGGTCAGCCCCACAGGCCGTCAGGTTATCGAAAAAATGAATGAAGGATTTGGGTTTATTTCGAATTTGAATCATGGGAGCCCGATGCACTATGCATCAAAATCCAGCTACTATAATCAGGCGCCAAAATCGTATGTAGTCGGTGACCTTCAATATGAAGAGCATCACAATGCTCCCTTGACGGATTTGGAAGAAAATTATAAATTCGGAGTCCATTATTCCATCTCTTGCGATCTGGCTGCGATTGATATGGACCACACCGATATTTGGCCTTATGTATGGAACACGGACAATTGTTTTGGAGAAGCCTATATAGAGCTGGCGAATAAAGGCGGGATAGCATTCCTGGGGAACAGCCGTTGGGGATGGGTTCCAACATCTTACAAATTGGAAAAAGCTTTCATCCAGACAGTATTTGGTGATGATCCCATAACACGACATATCGGAGCGGCGCAGGCGCTATGCAAACAGATGTATCCCGCCTATCGTGATATTAACTATGGCCATATCCTTCTCGGCGATCCTGAGGTTACAATGTGGGATAGGATTCCCAAACCTATATCGGTTGCATTCAATCCGAATATCGACCAAGCCACATCCGCCTATAAGGTGCATGCTGAAGTATCGGGTATGCCTCTGACATCTGCCAAGGTCATATTATATAAGGAGGATGATTTTGTGGCAGTAGGATACACGAATTCAGAAGGAAATGCTTCGATCGAGATTAATCCCCAAACCGGCGGTCAGATGCATCTGACGGTAACGGGCGACAGACTGATGCCATTTGTGGCGGAAGTGAATTTGATCCCTGAAACAAATGTCGAAGAAAATCAAGTTGAAAAGCCGATCAAATTTGAGTGCAACGGAAATTATCCGAACCCCTTTAATCGCGCCACTGCCTTCAGTATGGTGCTGGATAAACGGTCAGACGTGGTACTGAATGTTTACGACATCGCCGGCAGAACTGTGAGTAACGAGGAATATCCTAACTTAAATGCCGGAGCACAGGTCTTGATATGGGATGCTGTGGGTCCTGGCGGCTATGAGCTTGCTTCGGGAATATATCTTTACAAGCTACAGGTCGGAAAGAATACCGCCACAGGGAAGCTTATTCTGGTAAAATAGACAATCCCCTTCCTACCAGATGCCGGGGCCTAAGGCCCCGGCTTTTATTTTACCGGGATCACATTCCGTGCAGTCGATCACGCAGGGGCCGGGATAAATCGGTCACCGAGAAGTCTATTCTCCGGACAAGCATTTGAATCATAGAGTTAACTGGAAAGCGGCGGCTATTAAATTCTTTAATTAATTGACCGATATTTTAATGTAGATGAATTTTCTGCCGAACTAAAAAATGTAAAATTCAAAGGAGGTGATAACTAATGCCACGCAAAACAACTTGGAAACCAAAAACACAAAAATGCAATTTTTGCCTGAGAGACAAGATTATCCGCGACTATGGATACGGGGCAGTTGTGACTCCAGAGATGATTCGCAAGAGATACAGCCGCGCCCACTCCACAAGCTATATCGGGGTCATCTTAGCGAAAAGCGAGAAATCAAGGAAGAGATCCGCTTCTCCCTGGGTCTTTACATGGCGAGTGGGGGAAGGACGTTACAAGATCATTCGTCCCTATAGACGTAAGAAATAGGCTCCTTTCACCAAACGACAAAGAGCATAAAACATTGCTCATTTGAGCTTCAAAAAATAAATCAACGCCCGAATCATTCGGGCGTTGATTCTTTGGGGGCCAAAAACCATTATCGCAACCTAAGGGTAGTCTGCAGATGGCGGATGCGATCGCTATGCTAAAGTGCTTGGCCGAATGGATTCCTTATGAATTCCGGAAAGAATCCATATAATTTTGAAATATGGAAGATGCTTAGTTAAGAGAAGGCTAAACTCGTGCGAACTGCAGCTTTTTCGTTTTGAAAAACTCGAAAGTTTTTTTCAAACCGGCGCGCAGATCCACTTGCGGTTCCCATCCAAGCTCTTTCGTCACACGGTCATGCGTGATGACACTGCGCCGCTGCTCACCCGCCTTGGCCGGAGCAAATTTCTCTTGCTGACGTGAACCGGCAATATCACGCATCATTCGAAATAGATCCAGAACGGTGGCTTCCTTGGATGTTCCTATGTTGAAAATGTTGCATTGGGGGTAATCGAGGGCTTTTACCAAAGCCTCCACCACATCACCCACAAAGACAAAATCGCGTGTCTGGCCGCCGTCACCGTTAATGAAGGCTTCTTCGCCGGAAAGAAATTTATGATAAAAGCCAGCCACTACTCCTGCTTCTCCAATGGCGGATTGTCGAGGACCAAATACATTGGCCAGCCTGAATATGCAGTACTTGAGGCCATGGGTTTTGTAATAGAATTGGATGTATTTTTCACAGGTGAGTTTAGTGATGCCATAAGGAGAATCTGGATTGGTGGGATGATTCTCATCTGCTGGAAAATATTCCTGTTCACCATATATGGCGCCGCCCGTGGAAGTAAAAATGATTTTCTCGACGTCGGCGATTTTTGCCGCTTGAAGCAAATTAATTGTGCCCATAACGTTGACATCGGCATCGAAGATCGGATCGGCTACCGACCTGCGGACGTTTAGCTGGGCTGCCAGATGAAAAATATATTTGGGACTCTCAATTTCGAAAATCCTATTCATCACGGCGCTTCTGATATCTACCCGATGCAAGCGAACCGAAGCGGGAAGGTTTTCTTTGAAGCCGCTGGAAAGATCATCAACAACCGCGACACTAAATCCTCTAGTGAGAAGCTTATCTGCGAGATTTGATCCTATGAATCCGGCGCCGCCGGTAATAATTATGTCAGCCACTTTTATCCTCCAGCTCTTTTATTTATCTATCGGCTGCTGGCGCCTACTTTTTTACCAATAAAATTAGAGTTCCAATTGTTGAAGTTTTTTTAATCCGGTAAGAACCGGCACAATGAATGCAATAAAGCTAATTACCAGTATAGCCACAAATGAAAATATGGCGGCTTTGCTATCGACCTGTTCTCCATTGGTAAGATATTTCGTATATAGATGGGTCGGATAGGCGGCCAGGATTACCACGATACAAACATAAACCAAGCTCAGTATCGCAGCCAGCATGCCTCCGGCGCCGGAGGCAATTCTGGACGGATTTTGTTCTTCGAAATTGGGGAAGATCGCTCCCATCCCCACTGCCAGTCCGGTGAGCGAGAAACTGACAAGAAGAACGCCCAAGTGGTTGATGAGGGATACCAGCGGAGGCAGTCCCAGCATCCGACAGGAAATATAGGCGAGGACTTCAGCTAACCCGGCAAAAAAGAAAAATGCCAGGGCGAATTTTTCCCAGAATATGAGGGAGGTCTTGACCGGAGCCGATTTCAACGCCCAGAATGATTTCCCTTCCATGCTGATAGTTGGAAAAACAAAGCGCACCGCAAGTGTGGCCAGGACAAAGCCGGTGAAGGCGAAATTGGCGAATGCTATGACCGATTTCCAAAAAGGATCAGTCAGGTTGGCTGGGAAAAAGCGCAGATTAAATAAATAGACCAACATCAATCCGATCAAGATGGAGAGCTGGCCCCACTGCGAGGCGTCGCGGAAAAAAATCGAAGCATCTTTATACAGCATGTTCTTCAGGCTACTGGATGACGGAAATAATCCGCTTCTCAAGGGAGCAAGCAATACTCCAGAAATGATAGGCCGTTTTGCACCTGCTGAGGCGGCGCCGAAAGTATTTTGCCAACCAGGCGCGAAAATGTGCCCGGCAAGAAAAATGGTAATCTGCCAGATAATCAATGCACTGGAGATCAGCGAGAGAATAAAAATCCCTGCTCCCTTCAGATTTGCAGAAGCTATCTGCTGAAGGGAAGCTGATACCCAGCTTGATGGCAAATACGGAGACGAGCTCAGAGCCATGCCGGAAAGATAATTATTAAGTATTCGCCAATCCTGATAAGTGTAGAGCGAGAGGTTTTCAGGAGTTGAGAGCTTCAAATACGTAAAAAGAACGGCTAAAAGCCCAGCCACAACCAACAGGGCGAATTTCTTGGGATTAAGGCTTCGGGCGAACCTGAAATAAATCAATAGAATCACATTGGAGGCTGCCGCCGGTATCAGCACGAATGGAAAGAATATCAGCAAGACGATCGGAATGTAATAATAGAGAGAATAGCCCGCGGCCTGACCATAAGCGAATATCATCGGCAAACCCAATACCGCAAAAGCCCAAGTAGAAAATATAAAGCTATCGATTGCTTTGGATGTAAATATCTCGCCGCCCGCCAGGGGAAGAGCAAATAGGTGTGCGGTTTCCCTGTTTCGGTAAATAGTGGAAATACTGGTTAATAAATTCGAGATAAATAGCAAAACCATAACCGCAAAAAATGTCAGCGACAAGACTTTTCCTATCAGAAGCGTCCCTACATCTCCAAGTTGCTTAAGGTAATCAAAAATATATCCAAAAAACCAGTAGCCGAATGTGATGAAAAAGGCGGCCACGGCAATGCCGATGGCGAACTTCAAAATCCTCTCGGGATTTTTTTCGGCAAGATAGGCCCTGCTTGATAAGGTCTTGGTACGGATCAGTCGAATAAGAATCATATCTTAGCTGAAGATAGGAGTTTTCGGTGCGAAACCGGCTGTGAGTTTCAGGAAGAGGTTTTCCAGATTTCCATCAACATCGGATGTCATTTTCATCAAATCAGCACGCGTGCCCACTGTCACCAAACGGCCATGATTTATTATGCCGATGCGGTGACAGATCTCCTCCGCCAGCGAAAGCGTATGAGTCGAAATAAAAACTGTCGAGCCGGCTTTGGCGAAATCCGCCAGGATATCTTTGACAATTCTGGCGCTGGACGGGTCCAGACCTACCATCGGTTCATCGATAATCAATAGCCTCGGTTTGTGGATGAAGGCGGACGTCAGCACAACTTTCTGGCGCATTCCATGGGAGTATTCACCAGTCCTATAATCGAGATAGCTCTCCATATTGAGCAAAGCGGAGCATTTTTCAATCTCCGCCGCTATGTTTCCCACTTCCATATTAAAAATACTGCCGATAAATTGCAGATATTCGCGCCCGGTTAATTTTTCATATATGAAAGGAGAATCCGGCACATATCCGATAATCTGTTTGGCTTTGATCGGCTCCCTGAAAATGTCGTATCCGCCAACTTCCACTTTTCCCGATGTGGGGCGAAGCAGACCCATTATCAGTTTGATAGTAGTGGTCTTGCCGGCGCCATTCGGTCCCAGAAATCCGAAGAGTTCTCCCTCGGGAATATTCAAGGTCAGGTCCGAAAGGGCAATCTTTTCACCATATATTTTTGTCAGGTTTGTCAGTTTTATCATATTAGTTATACTCGAAAACCTTAATTTTCAGTTTGCCAACCACCTTGACCAATTCCGCTTGCTTTTCGATATTTCCTTCCAGCAACTGGATATGAGTAGCATCGGCCAAATGCTGGCCAAATGTAGGATCCAGATGATGCCAATACCCAAGGAAAACTGCGGGCCAGGCGTGGTAGAAAAACATCCCATCCTTATGAACTATCCCGATGACGGTTTTGCAGGGTATGCCGGCCGCTCTGGCCAACGCCACATAAAGCACCGTGTGTTCGTTGCAATCTCCCCGACGGACTCTGAGCACTTCCACTGCCGATGGCACTGAAACGGTGATATCCTTCTCAATATTTCTATAAACCCAATCGGAAATGGCGAATGCCTTTTCCCGGTTGGATTGACTGCCATCCGTTATCGAAGCCGCCAAATTTATTATCGATGAATCATTGGATTGAATGAACTCTGAAGCGCTTAGAAAATCATCGGATTTCTCCAGCAAAATCGGCGAGGTTTCCGACCTATCGATTTCCACTATGATCGGGGAGACGCTGACAAGCCTCTGAGTGCAGCCATCGTCCAGGATGAATCCTTTTGGGGTGATATCCTGCAATTCCGCCTTCAGGTAATTGGTTTCCCGATCGTTCTTGATAGTGACACTCGATGGCACCGCCAATTTGACAAGAAAATCTTCGCCAGCCGAGTAGGAGGTTTTCAGCGCCAGCGCTTTTTCTCTTGGCTCTCTCACCATCATCATTCCCCCGGGTTGTTCATCTTTCACCAAATCGCCATTCGTATCGATAGTCGTAGTGGTCTGGATTCCATTCATCTCCAGCATCAGCTGATACAAGCTGTCCCCCTCCACGATTTCAACATTGCCCACTTCAACGGTGAGATCGGAAAGGCTCATCGAGAGAGGGTCGAATACCGGCAGGGCAAAAGCTCCCGATTTGAATCCGCTAAGTTTTACCAGACGAGGCACTTGCCCTTGAAAATATATTTTGCCACTTAAGGCAACTCCTTTGGAATTGCTCTTACCTCCAGTTATGTAAATTAATTCAAGAACCGGGCCATTGACAGAGCCGTGGATAGTGATTTCATACTCTCCTGAGGACATTCCCGCCGAAAAGCTTCTTACGCTAAGTGTGCTATCCAGGAGAGCAAAATTATCCGCTTCCACTTCGCGCACCGCACCGCCAAGAGGGATGCGCATTTTCATATATTCCTTGAATAATATGCCCTTCTCTGAATTCTGATATGACTGGTAAGTATAACCGATTTTATCGCCTTTGAGATAAATTCCGGCCCAGTTCTGCCCCTCGGCATTGGCGGGGGCCTCCGCAAATACATCCTCGACTTTGAGCCGTCCCTGCATTTCATTACCCTGGCTGGTCAAAAGCATCATTGAGACTATCCAGAGTGATGGGATTCCAAGTCTAAGCAGTAATGATATGGCTTTTATGAACACTTGTTTTATGCGCATTTTTCTGACATTGCCCCCTTTGGTCCTTTTGGGAATTAATATCGGGAGTCGTATTAATGGTATTATCGGCAAAATCCTGCTGGAGTGAAAAATCGAATTACGAGAAATATTTATTCAAAATTGAGCAGGCCGCATCAATGTCATTATCATCAACATCCAGATGACACACAGCGCGCAGAAGTGTTCCTCCCATCCAGACAATCAATAACCCTTCCTTCTTGAGTCCTTCGACAATTATCTGAGGCTTGATGCCGGTATCGGCAACATCAAAGATGACAATATTAGTTTGCACTGAATCAACGTCAATTCTCAGTTTAGAAATATCGCTGATAGTCTTGGACAGAATTCGGGCGCGACGATGGTCATCCGCAATCCGTTTAAGATTATTCTGAAGTGCGTAAATTCCCGCAGCCGCAATTATTCCCACCTGTCGCATCCCGCCGCCGAAAGCTTTGCGGTAACGATGGGCAAGTTTGATAGTCTCGGCA
This sequence comes from candidate division Zixibacteria bacterium CG_4_9_14_3_um_filter_46_8, assembly GCA_002791595.1. Lineage (GTDB taxonomy): Bacteria > Zixibacteria > MSB-5A5 > UM-FILTER-46-8 > UM-FILTER-46-8 > UM-FILTER-46-8. The sequence goes on along the minus strand of PFXJ01000109.1, from coordinate 5,195 downwards.
TCGCCCGCCAGAATTGAGCCAATCGGCGCGCCCAGCCCCTTCGATACGCAAACCGAAATTAAATCGAAATGTTTAGCATATTCGGCAAGCGGAATTCTTGAAGCGGTCGAAGCATTCCATAAGCGGGCGCCATCAAGATAAGTCTTTATACCTTTTTCAAGACAGAGATTCCGAATCCCGATAATTTCGTCCAATGGGAATATCGTGCCGCCAGCTTTGTTATGAGTATTTTCCAAACAAACTAATTTTGTTGGCGGCTGATGAACATCTTCGGGGCGGATTCTCTCTTCTATTTGCCCAGCAGTGATAACTCCCCTATTCCCTTTTATCGTATTAAATTGCAGGCCTGAAAGTGCGGCGCCCGAGCCAACCTCGTAACGGAAAATATGGGCATCATATTCGATGATAACTTCATCTCCCGGATGGGTAAGGCATCGGAGCGCCACTTGATTGGACATCGTCCCGGATGGGAAAAACAACCCGGCCGGTTTTCCCAGCAACTGGGCGGTCATTTTCTGAAGTTTAATGACAGTGGGGTCGTCGCCAAAAACATCATCGCCAACTTCGGCTTGCGCCATCGCCTGCCGCATACCGGGCGATGGTTTGGTTACAGTATCTGAACGTAGGTCAATTATTTTCATCTCATCATCCTCAATTGAACTTAATTAGGATTAATATAATATCCCGCATTTAGAAATCAAAGGAAACTAAGGGATGATAACGTAAGCAACTTTGAGGGAGTATTGAAAGGGTGGTTTGGTGCCCTCCTCCATATGTCATTACCGCGAAAGGGCTTGTTGAAAAAGCCAGGAAACTCGAAAATGGTCCCAATCTTCTCCCGCTTGGTCGGGAGAAGGTGTCCCGATTTGTCGGGACGGATGAGAGTGTAACCCCATAAGCTCCCTCATCCTCCGACTCCTTCTCCCAATTAATGGGAGAAGGAGAGAAGGAAAGGAATTTTTTGAAGCGCTTTCTTTTTCATGGCACCCCAGCTTTTTCAACAAGCCACCGTCAAGTGCCCCGACGGGGCCAAGGTGGCGATCCCGGGAAGAAAAACGCCATTTTCCCTTCCCATTCCCAAATTTAGCGCATTTTGAGCTTGATTAAATCTCATTTGTTTTGTATATTGGTCTTTAGCCACATTATGAAGACTGGCATCTTCCGACATAAAGGCAACTTTGACACGGATTATAGTCGGGAATGACGCCCGGGTCATAATCCTTATACAGAAATCGTATTAAGCTCTTCTTCTAATGTAAGTAATTCAAGGCAGCTCATCGAAATCAAGTTGGTTCGACTGAACAAAAAACCTTAATTGATAGTTAATAGGTTATCGCCATTGGAGATTTTTCTTGGAAAATCGGGTATATATTTCAGCAAATTTAATGATCTAGTTTCAGAGGAGGTGAGATATTCTTATTTTTTCAACTGGCTCTCGAAAACTTTTAAACAATGAGGTGTGCAAATGAAATTCCGTTTGATGAAAGTAATGTTATTAGTTGCTGTTTTATTCTTGCTGGGAATGGCAACCACAGTCTTTGGCGCGATGTATCCTGTTTCGGACCGCTGGATGATAAATCACTCCGAAGTGGTCGTGACCGGAAAGATTCTATCGATTACCAGCGGTTATGAAGCTGATGGATTGATTTGGTCGTATGCCACGCTCGATGTAACCAACCGGGTAATGGGAATTACCAATGACCAGATTGTATTTAAATACCAAGGGGGAACTGTCGGCGATATCACTATGGGAGTCAGTGTATCGCCCATATTTAGTGCGGGGGAGGAAGTGCTGGTTTTTCTAAAGACCGCCGATGACGGCAAATTGGAAGTCAGCAATTGGAGCCTGAGCAAATATACTCTTCAAGATGGTGTTTTTGTCGAAAATGGCAAGAAATACAATGAGTATATTGATGAATTAACCAAACTCGTTAATACCCGTTAAGAGGAGAATTGATCATGATGAAAATGATGATTTCCATATTAGTTATCGTTCTGGCTCCAGTCCTGTGCTTCGGGTATGTTATCGGGGATTATACTTGGGAGTATATGGCCGACCCGATGGGCGAGAATGTCTATTTCAATCCCAATTGCGCCGATGCTGGTTGCGGAAGCGATCAGGATCAAATAAATGCCCTGTGGCAAGGGGCCAAAGCCTGGATGGATTACGGCAAGGCGAATTACAAATTCCTTTATGGCGGGA
>PFXJ01000109.1:0-2976 GCA_002791595.1 candidate division Zixibacteria bacterium CG_4_9_14_3_um_filter_46_8 | reverse complement strand
TTTCTCGCCGACATCATCAGGAAGCGTCATTGCCGCCACATATTATTGGGGCAATGGTTTTAATATGACCGAATGCGACATGATTTTCTATGATGGCGCCTGGCTTTTTTCCGCATATCAGAATCCGACCAATAACGAATTTGATGTCTGGAATATAGCCGCACACGAACTCGGCCATTACCTGCAACTGGGGCATTCATCATATACGCAAGCTACCATGTACGCTTATTCCAGCCAAGGGGAAACTTCCAAGCGAAGCCTATATTCCGATGACATAAACGGCATCCAGGCGATTTATGCCCTGCAGAATCCGTTTTCTGTCATAGTTACTACCAATGATGATTCCTATGCCAGGACATTCACTCAGGCGGGAGGAAGTTTCAATTTCACGGTTAATGCCTACAATAATACCGCTGTCGGCCGATATTTCCGCGCCACCATCGATGTTCAGTTGCCTGATGGGACGATTTATGGGCCATTGCTTAATATGAACAGTGTTTATATCGGACCCAACAGTTCTTTGACCTATAGCGCGGTGCAGAATATCCCTGCTAATGGGCCGGTAGGCGAATATAGATACCGTGCCCACATGCGGAATACCGCCAACCCTTATACAGATTATGATGTCAGCTTCTTTATGTTCTGGATAACGGGCGCCGCCCAGGGTGAAATGGGCGACATTAGCGCCTGGAAACTGCCTGAAAACGAATTTACGCCTGCGGATGTACTGGCTGGAAATTCCGGCAATATAGTTTCTATTCCGGGAGCGTTCGATTTGAGGCCCAATGTCCCGAATCCATTTAATCCATCGACCGCGATCAATTTTGATCTTTATGAAGACGGGGTGGTTTCGTTGGAACTCTACAATATTGCGGGTCAAAAGATTCGCACTCTAATTGATAGGGAAATGCTCGGCATCGGCCCGCATTCGATTATCTGGAATGCCGCCGATGATGGCGGTCAGCCTGTTTCGGCGGGCATTTATCTTTATAAGTTGAGCGTTGGAGAAAAATCCGCATTTAAGAAAATGACGCTCATTAAATAGCTGGCGATTGGGCTATTGTTTGAATGACAGGGTCGTGGGGGATTAAAAATCCCCCACTTGACCTTGAAAGATTGGGCCATGAGAATCATATTCAAAGGAATTAGGGCTTTTCCGGCCTGTCGATGAAATGCTGAAGCTATCTGTTATCATATTCGTTTTGGTTTTTCCGGCCACGTTGCTTGGTTATACAATCGGAGATGAGGATTGGACCTATATGCCTAATCCGATGGGTGAGTATATATATATCAATCCGAATTGCTCTGATTTAGCCGCGGGGAACCCGGGAGATCAGATCAATGCCATCTGGATGGCGGCTAAGGCTTGGAACGATTATGGGAAAGCCAACTTTGAATTCTCATACGGCGGCCCTACTGCCAGAGCATCGGTATCGATGGACGACCATAACATTATTTTTTTCTCTCCACACGCGTTAGGCTCAGCGATTGTGGCAACTTATGCCTGGGTTATTTCTGGAAATGTAACCGAATGCGATATGGTCTTTTATGATGAACTCTGGCTTTTTAATGCTTATCAAAGGGCGGAATCGTATGAATTCGATGTATGGAGCTTGGCGGCGCGGGAATTTGGCCATTTTCTGGTACTGGGAGGATCGCAGTTCGATGAAGCCACCATGTATCCCTATTATCGCGGGGGAGAGATGTTCAAGCGGACTCTTCATTGGGATGACATTGCCGGCATTCAAGCCATATATGGCCAGCAAACTCCTTTCTCGGTTATCATTGAACCGGCTGCTGATCCATCCTACGCCAGAGTCTTTAATCAATCCGGCGGCAGTTTCGATTTTATTGTGCGGGCCTATAATAATTCTCAATCAGATGCTTATTTCAGGGCCACGTTGGACCTGATTCTGCCCAGCGGCTATCTCTTGGGGCCGTTGCTCCAGTCCGACAGCGTTTTCCTGGGGGCGGGCGATTCCATCATATACAATTCGACACAGATCGTGCCGGCAGGAGTGCCATTGGGGGAATATCGGTACCGGGCTCGAATGCGGGAGACAATTTCACCGTATTCGGATTTTGATGACAGTTATTTTATGTTTTGGGTAATCGGTTCCCAAGTTGGCAGTATCGGAAATGAGGAGGACTGGGTTCTCACGAAGAAGGATTTCTCATCGGATGGCTCTGAAGTCAATCTGGGATTTGAAAACTTGGCACCAAACGATGCTTATCGATTGCAGAACTTCCCTAATCCGTTTAATTCCTCGACCATCATATCATTTGATTTGGACGAGCCAAGAGGCATATCGCTTGAAATCTATAACATTTCCGGGCAGAAAGTGCGCTCTCTTTTTGTTAATGAGCAGTTGGCGTTTGGGCCACAATCGGTGATTTGGGATGGCACTAATTCAGAGGGAATGTTGGTTGCGGGAGGGATATATTTCTATAAGCTGACGGTGCGGGAGAAGGTATTTATTAGAAAAATGATTTTCTTAAAGTGAATTTTGGGGGCCTGAGAATCCCCAATCTAATCCCCACTGCCCAGGCATTCGATGAATGCTATTGAACCCTTAGTCCAAATATTTAGCCCGATCCTTCCTTATGGAGAAAATAATATTGCCGATAATAAGGACAATGGAGGTATCCCAGTAAGGAGGAGCAATTCTCGATGACAAGGATTAGGTTCCATCCCGGTCGAGTTAAGTACCCCGGCTGGAGGGTGACCAGGTAGGAAAACTCCTTCATTTCCCCCGACTTTGTCGGGGGATTTTTATTTGAAGCTGGGTACATAGGTTCCTGCCTTGTTGGGGGCAAGCCCCGCGACCTACTTCAACATTTAGAGGAATGTCAAGCCCCAAGTAGGCTTGACCTACGGAATAACTACTTCAACAATTGGTAGATACTATGTTATAAAATTGGAAAGAGGTTAAAAAAGGAAGCCTGCCGTATTAAATTAGGAAGAAAAACTAATAA
>PFXJ01000067.1 GCA_002791595.1 candidate division Zixibacteria bacterium CG_4_9_14_3_um_filter_46_8 | reverse complement strand
GGGGCGTTGGAAATCCATTCCTCAAATTCCTGATGGATTTTCCTGACTATTAGCCAATCCTCAATTGAATATGGGACAATTCCCGCAAAAGCCGGGCGCATTTTAGGGCGCCAACGGAGGCCCGAACATTAAACCACTATAACACCTTTGAAAACAATCGGTTATTGGGTGGCGGCAAAATCGCAAATCTGGTCTGAATCTTGCGAGCTAATCCATTGAAACTTCTAAATGAGATTGCCAGAAGAAGGGGGGGCATTATGAAAATGCGATTTACTTTAACTATGGAAGATCTGCTGGTCAACGAAAAGAAGATTGATAACGTTGTGCTGGACTGGATCGATGAAGTCAGTCAGGATCAAATCCTGACGATGTCGCAAGAATGGATTACTGCCAAGAATTTCCTGACCGAAAGGATGGCAGGATTGCAGAAGGTCGGCGAATCCTCTCTGACCATTGAGCCCATAGAAGAATAATTTTGCCGATTCTTCGGTAATTTTTGGGCACGGAGGTAGCAGTGAAGATCATAAAAATAGGGGAAGCAATTGGCGGGAAAGGTGGTTTGGAACTGATGGCATTGTTGGATACGGTTCTATTCTATGCCGCTCTGGCAAAAAATACATTCTTCAACTTATGCGGGTATCGCCCTGGTGAGGAGAGGATTTATGATTTTGCCATGGTTGTCCTGGCAATAACAACCCCCATATTGATAATTAAAGTGCTTTTGAAGGTCATAATCAAAGTGGTGGCTTTAAGTGCGGTTTTCATTTTGATGTTAGGCAGGATTTGTCCCCTGCCAACATCGCAATTACTGGCCGTCTCCATTCTCTTGAGCTTTGGAATATTAACATTTATAAGAATGGTGAAGCATTGAATGGTCTAAAACAATTGATTTCTCGCATGATTGCCCCAGGAATAAAAGTCCGATGCCCATTTTGCGGGGGAGAATTCCGGGCTGAATTCTCGTTATCAGTCTGCCCGCATTGTTTCAGCACGATTTGCTTCAATCGCACGCCTACTCAGAGGATTCGGATTCGCGATACAGCCATTAAGTGATTTGGAATCTTTACACGAAGGCCAAATTACATCTGGTTTTCCCACGCCACTAGTCCTCATCCCCGTATTTTGCTTGTTAGCTGTCCAATGCGGTTACTTAGTATTTGATCCATAGATCAAGTCAAAAAAAATATATCATAAGAATTGCAAAACCTGATCGTTATCTATTACAATTACGCATTGCCATCAAGAGAACGCAGAGTTATTTGGATGTTGGGATTTTTGGATTTTCGTAACAAATACGGAGGAATAATGAGAAAACTCAGCGCAAAGCTTCTGTTGATTTTGACCGGAATTTTGTTTCTTATCCCACAGGCGACGTTCGGATTTGATTTTTCGAAACTGGAGAATTCGGTATCGGAATATACTTTAAGCAATGGGCTAAAAGTATTGATAATGGAGCGCCACGACGCTCCGGTAGCATCATTTGTAACCTGGGCAAATGTCGGCTCGGTCGATGATCCAAAAGGTTACACAGGTCTGGCGCATATGTTTGAGCACATAGCTTTCAAGGGGACCACCACTTTGGGCACAAAGGACATAAGGAGAGAACTGGAGTTAATTGCTATTGAGGATTCCATATTTATGGAGCTTCGGGCCGAACGCAATAAAGGGCGGCTGGCAGACTCTCTTCGAATTAAGCAGTTGACAGAAGCCTATGAGAAATCACGGGAGGCCTCCTATGAATTGGTGATTCCCAATGAGTTCGGAAATACCATTAGGCGAGAGGGCGGTGTCAATTTGAACGCCTTTACCAGTGAGGACCAAACTGTGTATTTCTTTAGTCTTCCTTCCAATAAAGTGGAGCTGTGGATGGCCTTGGAGTCCGAGCGCTTTTTGAATCCGGTTTTCAGGGAGATGTACAAGGAGCGTGATGTTGTCGCCGAAGAGCGGCGGATGCGCACCGATTCCAGTCCAGTGGGGAGATTGATAGAGGAGTTTTTTGCCATGGCTTTCAAGGCGCATCCATACGGGGTTCCAGGCATTGGCAATATGTCTGATATTCAATACTATTCCCGCCAGGAAGCTAAAGCATTTTTCGAAAAATACTACGGTCCATCAAATCTGACCATCGCTATTGTGGGCGATGTCAATAAAGATGAGGTTTTGAAGCTGGCGAAGCAATATTGGGAGAGGATTCCATATCGTCCCGCGCCTGAACGCATCGCCACGATCGAGCCCGACCAGCTTGGAGAACGGCGAATGGAATTGGAGGATCCATCTCAGCCATTCTATATTGTCGGGTGGCATACACCGGAAAACACCCATCCCGATGCCCCGATAATTAATGTGTTGTCGGATTATCTTGTCTCCGGGAGGACATCGCTGCTTTATGAAAGCCTGGTCAAAGAGAAAAAGATAGCTGTGCAGGTCGGTAGCTTCTCAAACTCTTTTGGCGGGAAATATCCCACATTGTTTACGATCTATGCGGTGCCGGCTGCCGGTCATACGAATTACGAGTGTGAGAAGGAGATATTTTCAGCATTGGAAAAGCTCCAGAATGATCCTATCCTCTTGGAAGAAATCGAGAAAGTCAAAGCCAGAGCGAAATCAGAATTCATCAATAATCTTAAGCGCAATCTTGGGCTGGCAATGCAGTTATGCGGTTATCAGCAATATTACGGAGATTGGCGCGAGCTCTTCCATGAACTCGATAGGATAAATGCGGTTACTCCCGATGATGTCCAGCGGGTGGCCAAGAAATATCTAAACAAGAATAATCGCACAGTGGCCATGATGAACACTATAGGGGCTAATTGAAGAGGGAAGTTATGTCTATTAAGAAAACCGGGATTATTATTGGTTGCCTCTTGATGATGGCAATGATATTGACGCCCGCTTGGGCCCAAGATGTCACCAAATTATCATATCCGCAGTTGAACAAGCTCGAGATTCCTAAAGTCGAGAAGATTACCCTGAAAAATGGGATTCGTCTTTACATTCTCGAAGATGGGAGCCTGCCGATATTGGAGGCGTCAGTCCGTGTGAATTGCGGCTCTTATCTTGAGCCGGCTGACAAAGTAGGATTGGCGGAAATTTGCGGCGAGGTGATGCGTACTGGGGGGACTTCCAAATGGAGCGGCGATAAAATTGATGAGATGCTTGAGGGAGTCGGCGCCAGCGTGGAAACTTCCATTGGGATGTCGTCCGGAAACGCTTCAGTCAATGCCTTGAGCGAACATACAGATCTTGTCCTGGAAATACTTTCAGAGATTCTAAGGCGTCCGGCTTTCAATGAAGATAAAATTGAACTCGCTAAAGTTGGCCGGCGCTCCGATATCTCCCGGCGCAATGATGATCCCTCCGACATAGGCTCGCGCGAATTTCGCAAAATCATCTACGGCCCTGAATCGGTTTTTGCGCGCCATACCGAATATGCAACCATCAATACCATCACTCGCGACGACTTGGTTGATTTTCATAAAAAATACTATCATCCGGAGAATGTTCAAATCGCCTTGTGGGGGGATTTCAAAAGGAAGGATATAGTCGATAAGATTAAAAACTATTTCGGTGATTGGCAGAGAGGAGATATGAAGGTGCCCCCGCCGCCGAAGGTGGATTATAAATTCGAAAGCAAGGTGCATTACATATTCAAAGGTGACGTCAATCAATCCAATATTTACTTAGGCCACATTGGGGGGCTAATCGCCGATGATGATTATGCGGATCGCATCGTGATGAATAATGTCCTGGGGGGCGGTTTTGGCAGCAGATTGTTTAACACGGTTCGTTCGAAAGAGGGCTTGGCTTATACCGCAATCGGATTTTATACCTCCAACTTCAACTACCCGGGCGTCTTTTACAACTATGCCGCTACCAAGTCCAAATCGACCTGCAAGGCTATCATAGAAATCATCAAGCAAATCAAGGGGATTCAGACTGATCCTCCGACTGTTGACGAGATGCATTTTGGCAAAGATGGGTATCTGAATTCCTTTGTCTTCAATTTTGATACCAAGGCCAAAGTGGTTAATCGAATGATGAATTATGATTTTTATGGTATGCCGGAAGATTTTCTGCAAAAGGAGAAGGAAAAGGTGGAGGGAGTCACACCTGAAGCGGTGGTTAAAGCCGCTCAAAGAAATCTTCATCCCGAAAATCTTCACGTGCTGGTGGTTGGCAGGCAAGAGGATTTTGATATGCCATTATCTGAACTTGGATTGGGCCCGGTGGAGACCATTGATATAACCATCCCTGCCGAAAAGTAGAATGTAAGCATTGCTTGCCTCAAGTAAATTCATTATCTCCGATCCCTGGCAACGGAGCGTATTTTGATCCACAAGATAACCCAAAATTATCGCTCCGATGATCCGATTTGGCGGCATACCCCGATTTGATCGGGGGCCGCCCTGCGATGACAAATCAACTTCCCGCACCGTAGGGCATATTGGAAAAAGTCGCCTCATGCATTTGCGGCGGGTCTTGCGAATTCGCGCCAGCGGATTTGTGCGACCTACCGCTATTATTTACCATATACTTAGATGTCAGTTCACAATCCGCTTAGGACGGATCAAGAACTGACACAACGGATAGTGGGGTCTTCCAACACTCCCCGTAGGGCGGGGCGTCTCTGCCCCGCAAATTTGACGAATTCCGATGCAGGAACTATTATTTCGGCGAAGGTGTTAAAGCATTTGAAGGGAGTCTGATGACGAGAATAATTTCCACAGCGGTAGCATCGCCTCTCCATAAAGTATCACAAAAACGGGCTCAGGAATTCGCCAGCTTGCATTTCGCTGGAAAAAACAATAAACTGGATAAACTTCTTGCGGTATTCGATAATGCCGGTATCGAATCGCGTTATTTTTGTGTGCCAGAAGAATGGTTTATGTCCGAGAAAAGCTTCAGCGATAAAAATCGAATATATATTGAATGGGCTACTCGTCTTGGCGCGGAAGCGGCATCGGAATGCCTCCAGAGGGCCGCCGTAGCGGCAGATGAGGTTGACCACATCATTTTCATTTCAACCACCGGCCTTGCCACACCATCAATCGATGCCCGCCTTATCAATATTTTGAAAATGCGGGATGATATCCGCAGGACTCCGGTTTGGGGATTGGGGTGTATGGGCGGAGTAGCAGGACTGGCCTATGCTCGCAATTACATCAAAGCATTTCCAGATTCCAAAGTCCTGGTGGTAGCGGTCGAACTCTGCGGATTGACATTTCTTTTCAAAGATCGGAGCATCAGCAATATCGTTGCGACCGCGCTTTTTGGCGATGGCGCCGCCGCGGTGCTTTTGTCAAATTATGGAAATGGTCCTGAAATTCTCGATGTGCAAAGCAAAATCTGGCCCAATTCTCTGGATGTGATGGGATGGAATTTTATGGACGAAGGACTGCAAGTAGTTTTCTCCAAATCGATTCCCTCGATTGTTGATAGATATGCTAACGAGAGCTTGTCGGGTTTTGTATCCCGTCACAGTTTATCTTTGGGCGACATTAAGAATTATTTGATCCACCCGGGGGGAACCAAAGTTGTCGAAGCTTATCGCAATGCGCTGGGATTGAATGGCACCAAGATGCAATTGGCCGAAGCTATATTGCGGGAATTTGGCAATATGTCCTCCGTGACAGTTCTTTATATTCTCGATAGGTTTCTAAAGACGGCATACTCGCCCAATGGCGATTATGGAATAATGACAGCTCTGGGCCCGGGCTTCAGCTCGGAGAGTTTGCTGTTGAGAAATTGAGATCTTATTCCATTGCCTCTCAGATGTGTGGGGTTCATGAGTCCGCCTGGGCTATCAATGAGCCCCGCGTTTTGATGCTCCACCGAATAAATCCTGCGGTCTCTCACCGGAAAGGGACTCTTAACCCGCTTTCGCCGCACCCGACCTGCTGGAACCAGTTCGCAACTCATCAAACCGTTAGCTTCATAAACTCCGCAAAATCATCAAATCCTTCGAGATTATAGCAAGCATCCAGCAATGAAGAGCATTTCCGACCGTCAAATATCGATGATGCGAGGCTGTTGAATTTTGTCTCGAGCTGTTCCTTATTCATCGGATTGCGAGGATCCCCTTGCGGGAAATCGAGTTTCTTGGAATGATTAATGCCGTTATTAAGTTCGATGGTCACTTCTGTGCATTGCTTCGCCGGGAATGCTTTCTCAAAATCCTCGTCGGCAATCGCCTTGATCTTATTCAACAAGCCGCGAATGCGGGGGTCGTGGAGTTTGTCTTCTTTGAATTGTCTGGGAGTAACCTGGCCATCGGCAATAGCGGCGGCGATGCAATATGGCAACGAATGATCGGCGGTTTCTTTGGAATCCGGATGATACTTCGATGGATCGGCGAGGATATCGGCGGCGCGATGGATTGTGCGCACCGTAACCGATTTGACCTCTTCAGCCCTTATCTCGTGAGAATGTACCAATTCCAGAGTAGCGCTGATCGGCGAATGAGTGAGCGCTTCGGTGGGGAAGGCTTTCATCGAACAATCGCCGATTTTGAATCTCTCTCCCAATCCACCGATTAGTTTGTCTGTATCCCATCCTTCGCCCAAGCAATGGAATAGCCCTTCTTTCCCTTCAAAAACTGCTTCTGTGCCGGTATATCCGCCTTCCGCCAATAACGCCGCCACCACTCCGGATTGAGCGGCAAGCGGGTCAACCGTGTTCTTCATCATGGTGAGTTTCCCTGCCACAGCGCCACCCAATGTCAGATTGTGACAGCCGGAAATCCCGCAGGCGCGCACCAGCCCGTCAACATCAAGCCCGATTAATTTGCCTGCTACGAATGGGCTGGCAAATTGGGTCAAGGTGGCATGATGCCATCCCCTTTCGCGAATCCCGGGTACTGCGAATTCGCACAATCGCATTTCAATCTCATAGGCGATGATGACCCCGATGATGAAATCTTTTGCCGAGAGATGGCGCGCTTCCGCAATCGCCATCGCCACCGGAATAATGTCCGATGGATGCGAAGGGTCAGCTTTCCAATAGATATCGTTATAATCCATCGCCCGCGCCGATAGCGAATTCAGGAAAGCGGAATAATATGAGGATGTTTTGAAATTATGGCCGATAACGGTGCAGTCCGGTTTTCCGCCCAGTTCGCGATATACCTTTACCGCAATCTCGGTATCTTCGACCCGCGAACCCGCCAAGGCGCACCCCAGAGTATCGATCAAGAATCTCTTGACTTGAAAAACATCGTTTTCGGAAAGATCTTCAAATTTAAGTTTCGAAACAAATTCCGCAAGTGTGCGAGAAATGGCCTGCATAGAAAGTCACTCCATCTGCTGATTAGTTTTACTTATGATTCGTCAATTCACTCTTTCGCCCTTGAGATACACCGCTTTAAGATGATGTTCTCCGTTGCAGAAAATCAAATGCGAAAGAACTTGCCGCGTATAATTGCCGTCAGCCGGCACTTTATTCGGTTTGCGCATCACTATGAAATCGGCATCTTTTCCAATTGAAAAATTGCCGGTGATATCACCAAACCCTATGACCTTGGCCCCTCCCAAAGTCGCTAAGTAAAATGCCATCTCTGGCGTGATATCGCTCTTGCCGTGAGCGTAGATCATCATCTTCATCGAATTGAATGGAGACAAAGTCGAACCAGCGCCGATATCGGAGCCCAATCCTATGGGGATTTTCATCACCAGCATTCTGTTTAAATCCATCTTCCCCGAATGCAGAAACATATTGGAATCGGGGCAGTGCGCCACTCCAGAGCCACTCTCTTTTAATATGCGATATTCATCATCATCGAGATAGATGCTATGCGCTACAATCGAACCTTCCTTCAGAAGTTTGTTTTTTGAATACACTTCGGTATAATTTCGATACCCAAGAAATAGCTTCTTTACCAACTCCAATTCACCCGGAGTCTCAGAAAGGTGGGTCTGGCACAGGGCATTTTCCGTGCTTACTATCTTGCCGACTTCCTCGAGCAGTTTCTCGGTGCAGGAGGGCGCAAAACGCGGTGTGAAGGAATATCGCAGGCGGCCGCCGTTCTTGCCATCCCACTTTTGATATAGCTCAAGAGACTGGCTGAGCGATTCGGCAGTGGTCTCATATTCGGAGCGATCCATCATCACTTTGCCGATTGCCAGTTTCATCGAGGTTTTGGCGCCCTTGGCGAAAAGTATGTCGGTGGCATTAGGATGGACTGAGCCATAGATGGAGGCGGTTCCGATGCCATAACTGGCCATCTCTTTGTATAACTCGGTGGCGATATTGTTGGCATAAGCCGAGCTGGCGAATTTCTCTTCCTCAGTGAAAATAAAATTATCGAGCCACTCCAGAAGATTATCAGAATAATATCCGCGGCAGTTGAATTGAGGGGCGTGGAGGTGGACATCCACGAAGGCAGGTATGATTAGGAATTCGGAATAATCGATAAGCTCGCAATATTTCCCCAGGCGATACTGGGCGCTCACTTTTTCGAATGTGCCGAATGACGCAATCCGCCCTTCTTCATCGAAACAAAGCGCTCCTTGGGTAATATCGTCCCATCCACCAGATTCCAACGGGTTAAAGAAATGTCCGCTTACAATCAGGTAGCTTTGTTTGACACTCATCGATTCCTCATCGATAACAATAATAGAAGGGATTCCGGCCATAGTCAAGAGTTTCCACCTTTCGGATGTTCTTTCAGGTCTTGAATCCCCGCTTCGGGAGGGGACTAAGACTCGACGGAACGCTAAATTCCCCTCTTGAGAGGGGACAAAGGGGTGTGTATTGAAGGATTGAATAATGAACACACCCCGGCCTTCGGCCACCCCTCTGGAGAGGGGAATAAATAGAAAACGGTTTGCAGTGCACAAATGTTATTGTCGCGCTCCATTAGCAAGAAATTCCTTGATAAAACCATTGTGAGTTTTAATATTATTACAGTGTTGGAAACTTTGAAATTGAATGTTTTATGGAGGTGTGTGATGAAAGGTTTCATTATCTTGCTTATGTGCGGAGCGATAGTAGCTCTGTGTTCCGCCAATGTCTGCGCCACTGACCACTGCGGCGACGTCTCGGGAGTATGGTCTGCAAATGACAACCCACACAATATTACCTGTGAGATTCGAGTTCCTCAAGGAGCAACCTTGACCATCGAGCCGGGCTGTTACGTTAATTTCCTGGGGCATTACAAGCTGGTCGTGGACACTTCAGCGACATTGATCGCTGTTGGGAATCCTACTGACTCGATCATATTCACAGCCGCCGACACTATCACCGGCTGGCATGGGATAAGGTTCTATTCTGCTGATAGTAGTTCGGGATTATCCTATTGCCGGATTGAATATGGGAGGCCGGTCAGCAGTTACGAAGACTTAGATGGCGGCGGTATTTATTGCTCCAACAGTAGTCCTACTATAAGTAACAACAATATCAGCAATAATTCGACCGGCTACTATGGCTATGGCTGCGGGGGGGGCATTTCGTGCTATTCTTCCAGCCCGACAATAAGTGGCAACACAATCAGCCATAATTCGGCCGGTACCTACAGCGAGGGCGGCGGGATTTACTGTTATCAGTCCAGTCCGGCAATCACTAATAACACTATCAGCGACAATTATGCAGCTTCCGGTGGCGGTATCTTGTGTGATTCATCAAGTCCTTTGATCAGCAATAACCTTATCTCAGATAACCACACTACATTTTCGATTAGTGGCGGGGGAGGGATTGGCTGTTGGAATTCAGCCCCCATTATTATCGATAATGTAATAACTCGAAACGAGGCATGGGGCTGGGAGTCATCCGGAGGAGGCATTTATTCCAGTCAGTCTAATTCCGTCATTTTTCGAAATACGATCAGCCATAACACTGCCACTTGGGGCGGTGGCATATCCATCGGTTATGGTTCTATCATTCTCAATTCAATATCCTTAGTCATTGGGAATATCATTCATCATAATTCCGCAGGTGTAGGTGCCGGTATTTTGTGCGCAGAAAATACCGATAACTTCCTTGCCAATAATGTGATTAGTGATAACGATGGCTCCTCTGGAGATGGTGTTTACTGCTGGGATTCGAGCCCCACGGTCACCAATTGTGTCATCTGGCCCAACAGGATTAGGTTCCAAGGTGAATCATTTCCGGTTTTTGCATATTGCGACATTCAGGGCGGTTGGCCTGGTGAAGGGAATATTGATGTTGATCCCCTATTCCGCGACGCCGAAAACGGTGATTTCCATCTAATGGCGTCCGCCTGCGGCTATCCCTACGATTCCCCCTGTATTGATGCCGGTGATCCGACATTATTGGATAGCTTATTGGGCTGTGCTTGGGGATTGGGTGAATTGAGGAGCGATATGGGCGCGTATGGCGGGGATGCCTACCCGGTGGGAATAGAAGAACCAAACGAACCAACTCGGCCGATAGCATATTCAATGCCCCAA
Source organism: candidate division Zixibacteria bacterium CG_4_9_14_3_um_filter_46_8 (assembly GCA_002791595.1). Classification (GTDB taxonomy): domain Bacteria; phylum Zixibacteria; class MSB-5A5; order UM-FILTER-46-8; family UM-FILTER-46-8; genus UM-FILTER-46-8. The sequence goes on along the minus strand of PFXJ01000067.1, from coordinate 9,397 downwards.
AACTATCCGAACCCCTTCAATTCCTCCACCGAAATCCGATATTTTCTGCCGGCGAGAAGCGTCGGGGGTAAACCCACCGACCTACCGACTTATGATGTCAGGTTGGAGATTTACAATCTCCTGGGCCAACGAATTGAAATATTGTTTGAAGGCCGACGGCAACATGGTGAGCATTCAGTTACCTGGGATGCAAGGAATTATTCATCAGGCATCTACTTCTACAAACTTGTGGCCGGAAACAAGGTCTTTACGAAAAGGATGACATTGTTAAAGTAGATTCCGTCAGGTCAGGCGCCCTGACGGCACATTATAACGAGGACGTCTGCCGTGCACAAATTACGGACTTTCAGCATGGCCTCGACCGGTCCACTCCATATGGGAGGTGGGCAGGTTCATTCCCCTCTTGAGAGGGGACAAAGGGGTGTGTATTGAAGGATTGAATAAGAACACACCCCGGCCTTCGGCCACCCCTCTGAAGAGGGGAATAGAGAGAAAACGGTCTGCCGTGCACAAAAAATCCTCTCTTGTCGGAGGATGTTAGTTTCTTGCCTCCGAATCCTCATCTGCGGTCTCCGTTGATTTTCCTTGCCTACAAGCAGCAAATCCGTTAATATAAAAGTCTATGTTGAATTTGGAACTTGGTGGATTACTATGAGAATTCTGGTTACGGGCGGAGCCGGCTTTATCGGCTCTCATACGGTCGATGCCCTGATTGAGAAGGGTTACGAAGTTGTCATTCTCGACAGCCTCGAAAAGCCGGTTCATCTTAAGGGGAAACCGTCATACCTTCATCCCAAAGCAAATTTTATCGAAGCGGACATTCGCAATCGAGATGAATTGCTTAAAGCTCTGGATGGCGTTAATGCAGTAATCCATCTGGCGGCATATCAGGATTATCTGACCGATTTTTCCAAGTTTTTCCACGTCAACTCGGTCGGCACTGCCTTGATCTATGAATTGATTGTAGAGAAGAAACTTCCTATAGAAAAAGTGGTGGTGGCATCTTCTCAAGCCACTTATGGCGAGGGAAAATATAAATGTCAAAGAGATGGAATGGTTTATCCTGATATACGTTCTGAAGAGCGATTGAAAGCCGGAATGTGGGAATTGAGCTGTCCGAAATGCGGAAATCCTCTCCAATGGCAGTTCACTGATGAGGCAGTGATAAATCCCAAGAATCAATATGCGGTTTCCAAATACACTCAAGAGCTGATTTCATTGAGCATTGGCAGACGGTATGATATTCCCTCAGTATGTATGCGGTATTCCATTGTGCAGGGGCCACGGCAATCGTTTTATAATGCTTATTCTGGGGCATGCCGCATATTTTGTCTTCATTTGTATTTCGACAAACAGCCGACGGTCTATGAAGATGGTAAACAGCTTCGCGACTATGTCAACATTGGAGATGTCGTAAGGGCGAATCTGGCAGTTCTGGAGGACTCCAATGCCGATTTCAAGGTCTTCAATGTCGGAGGGGGGAAAGCTTACAGCGTCAATCAGTTCGCGGGTATCGTCGCTCAGCGATTTGGCAAAGATATTAAGCCCAAAATTCCAGGATTCTATCGTTTCGGAGATACCCGTCATATTATTTCGGATATCTCGGCATTGCAGAAGCTGGGCTGGGAACCATCCGTCCCGATTGAAAAATCAGTTGATGACTATATCGCCTACCTGCAGGAGCAGACCGATATCGAAGATATCCTCGATTACGCCGAAAGGAAAATGAAATCGCTGGATGTTATTAGAAAGGCGCAGGTCTGAGAATTGAACGCATTTTTATTGGCGGCGGGACTTGGAACACGGCTTCGGCCATTGACTGATGAGATTCCCAAATGCCTGGTGGAAATTTGTGGCAAGCCGCTTCTGCAATGGTGGCTGGAGAAGCTTGAGGATACCGGCATCCGCAAAGTTCTGATTAATACTCATCATCTTCCTAATCAAGTTGAAGCATTTGCTGGCTCGTACAAAGGTAATATTGACATCATACTTTTTTATGAGGAGCGGTTATTGGGTTCGGCGGGAACGGTGAGGGCAAATCGTGAATTTATTGAGAATGATGATTTTTTGATAGTCTATGCCGACAATCTAACGGATATCAAATTGGACGGAATAATCAAGTATCATCTGAGTAAAAAACCGGTAATGACGATGGGTGTAATGGAAATGCCCAGACCGGAAACGCGCGGGATTGCGGTCCCAGATGAAAATGGAGTTATCGTAGAATTCATCGAGAAATCAGCCAATCCCCCGGGGAAATTAGCCAATGCGGGCATTAAGGTGGCTTCGCCCAAGCTATATGATTATCTTCAAGAGAAGAAAGTGCCTCTTGATTTTGGATTCGATATTTTTCCGAAGATGGTCGGCAAAATGCACTCTTATGAATTATCGGGATATCTTCAGGATATTGGGAATCCCGCTGACCTAAAATCAGCAAGGGAAAGCTGGATGAGAATTTTGCAGGGGCGGCAACATGGGATATTGAAGGAGGACCGTTGGTAATCAGCCAGACACCACTGAGAATTAGTTTTCTTGGAGGGGGCACCGATTTCAAAGACTTTTATATGGTTCATGGCGGAGGAGTGGTTTCCGCTGCCATCGACAAATATATTTTCGTAATCGTAAAGGAAAGGTTCGATGATAAAATCTACATCAATTATTCGGAAAAGGAGATAGTATCATCGGTAGAAAACGTGCGCCATGAATTAGTCAGGGAGGCGATGAAAATGACTGGCGTTACTAGCGGAGTAGAAATCACCACGTTGGCGGATATCCCCTCAGAGGGAAGCGGTCTAGGCTCGTCATCATCTCTAACCGTAGGGTTGCTGAATGCACTATATACTCACGCCGGGGAACCGAAGGCGCCGGAAATTTTGGCCCAGCAAGCCTGCGAGATCGAAATCGATATTCTCGGCAAACCAATTGGAGTCCAAGATCAATACATTGCCGCTTATGGCAATTTGCGTAAGTTCGACTTCAATAAGGATGGCACCGTCACCAATCGCAAGATGACCTTGACTGGCGCCCAATTCCGCGACCTGGGCGAGAACTTGATGCTATTTTTCACCAATCGCACCCGAAAATCCGAATCAATCTTGACTGAGCAGAAGGATAAAATCAGGATCAACGTGCCAACTTTGTGCCAGATGACTGGCTTGGCAGTGAAGGCCGAAAACTGCCTAAACTGCGGTGACCTTTATCGTCTTGGGGAACTTATGAATGAAGGGTGGCGTTTGAAAAAAAGCCTGGCTTCAAAGATAGCAGACGCCGAGATTGACAATCTCTATGAAAGCGCTTTGAGCGCTGGGGCACTCGGAGGAAAAATCGCCGGCGCCGGAGGCGGAGGGTTCCTTTTGGTTTATTGCCCACTGGAAAGGCGCGCCGAGCTGAGGGAAAAGCTTTCGCAATTGAGAGAGTTTGCATTTAACCTCGAATATGATGGCACTAAAATCATATTCAATTATAGACGAAGCACTTTGAAATGAGGAAAGAAATGAAATTTTCTGATTACATGGGAACAGCCAATGATGTATTAAATAAGATGGACACGATGGTGATAAACAAGGTCATCGATGTGCTTTATAAAGGGTATGTGGATTCAAAAATGGTATTTTTCGCCGGCAATGGGGGAAGCGCGGCGGCGGCTAGCCATATCTGCGAGGATCTGTCCAAGGGGACCCAATCAAATATGACCGCTACCAAACGATTTCGGGCGCTTAGTCTTGTCGATAATGTCCCCTACATAACCGCTATGAGCAATGATGAAGGATATGAGCATATATTCGAACAGCAATTGATTTGTTATGCTCGACCCGGGGATATCCTGGTTTGCATCTCCGGCTCCGGGAACAGCCAGAATGTGGTCAGAGCGATGGAATGGGCCAAAAAGCAGGACCTTACTACAATAGCTTTTTCTGGTTATAATGGCGGCAAAATCGGGACCATTGCTGATATAAATTTACACGTGCCCACTTTCGACATGGGATTAGCCGAAGGATTGCATATCTTCATAGCGCACTTCATTACCGATCGCCTGCGCGAGAAAATACGCAACGAAGGATAATCGTTAATCATCAAGATCAGGACTTTAAATAGGTTAGTCGCGATCCACCCAGAAATCAACCCCAAATTTTTCCTTAATTTCTCGTCCCGCCATATTGGCTTTGGTTATGGTCCCATAGCTCCCGATGCGCACCCGATAGTAGATTCCCTCACCGATAACTTCCACCTGCTCGATGTATGCAGTGTAACCGGCATCGGTGTATTCCATTGCGGCAGTCCGGGCTTTCTGATATTCCCTGAACGAGTGTAATTGAATACAATAGCCCTTCGACTGAATCGTTGGGTTTTGAAATAACGATTCTGGTTGGGCCTCCGTCTTCGGTGCTGTTATTATAGTATCTTGCGCGGGCCGCTTCGTAATTGGTTCGGGGGTTACTTCCTCATTGCCGCCGCATCCAGCGCATAACGCCATAGTTGCAATGACGACCGCGGCGGCTAAAATTCTGTCGGGCATAAAAATCCTCCTTGACATCATCTTATTTCATGAATCGATCCTTATTTACTCCTGCTTTCAATAAATATCACTGATAATGAGTTTCGGCTCAGCTAAGGAAATGCCATGCGAATCATCTATTGATGATGATATCCGCATCTTAGGGAAAGGTGCTCTTTTTGTCAATGCTGGCAAGATTCCTGCCGTTATTACTTGATGCGCTCGAAATGTAGATTTTGCCGTCGCCGGTAATTGACTGCATTGTTAACAGTGCTTCGTCTCTTACCCGGATATAATCCTGCATGTATTTTGAGGGGATAGGAATTTCTGAGGGCGGTTTCATACCGAGGGGATCAATGAAGTTTCCGCTCCTTTTCACACGGTAATCCAGGTGAGGGCCTGATGATAGTCCTGTGCTACCCACGTATCCTATCACCTGGCCTTGTTCGATCCATTGGCCTTGGACCAGGCCTCTGGCAAATCGTGAAAGGTGGCCATAAAATGTTTGAAATTCCTGTGGATGGCTTATGGCAACCGTATTCCCATACCCTCCATCCCAACCCTTGAATATAACACGCCCATCGCCAGCGGCAACAACCGGCGTTCCCACATTGGCTGAATAATCCACACCATAATGGGGGCGACGGATTTTTAGGATCGGATGGAATCGGGAGCGGGAAAACCGGGAGGTAACACTACGATAATTGAGCGGGGATTTCAAGAGAGTCTTTCGCAATGATTTACCATAATAATCATAATAATCGCGGTGTCCATCCGGATCCTGAAAGAGAATTCCATAATGCTCGGTGCCTTGGAGTGAATAACGGGCCACCAAAATATCGCCATAGAAGGCCATATTTCCTTCTTCCTCGAAACCCTCTACCACGAAATCGAATTCGTCTCCATTCCGAACCTCAGTCAGGAAGTCAATGTCCCAAGCGAAAATATCGGCGAGCTTGGCAATCAGGGCTGGATCTTCGCCCATCTTGACCATTGTGTCCCATAAGGTTCCTTTTACATTTCCATTAACTCCGCGCAGGAAACGTTTGGCATCCTTATAAACTTTTAGCGCTATCAAGGAATCTGCTTTGGGGCGAACCAGATACTTGTCGCGGCCATTCGTTTTGTACTCAAAGCTCACCAGAGTGTCCGGAGGAAAATATTCAAGTTGGTACTCATCGCCGGGCAAGGAATGTCCCAAATTGAATATTTTGGGCATGGCCTCTGTGATTTTGGCTACCAAGTCACTGGGCACTCCAGACCCAACCATGGAACTATATAGCGAGCTGTTTTGAGAGATTGAACCTCTGATAATTTGCACCGTGGGTTTGAAAATTTCTTCAAGTGAAGGACCATCATTCGTGGTTTTGCTTCCATTCGAATTCGGATTCTGGAAAGGAGAAAATAATAAATATCCAAAGATGCCTACAAGAGTTAGCAAAATGGAGATTTTGAAATGCCCCCAATGAAATCTATTTAATAGCCGCATTATCCCTCGTCACAAATAAATGAACATCTACTCTATTATTCGACACTGCAATACATTAGCTTGAACCCAGTCCTTATCCCAGGACCACCGCTCCGCTCAGATATCCAACAACATTGGACCGGTCTTTGGATGCTGTGGCTGAATCGTCATACATTAATTTTACCGCCTTCGGCGAGCCAAGTCGTTGGGCATAAAGCATTAATGAGATTACCGGCCCGCCGCCGCAAGCCTCGCTTTTTCCACTGCTAATGAGGTTAGCCAATTCTCGCGGACGGAAATTCTCAAATTCCTGTATAAACATTCCATCCATTTTTCCAGCTTCTGCTGATGAATGAAAATGAGATAAATCGGTTGATGCCACCACAAGCGCATTTTTATCTTTTAAAACCCGACTCAAATCGTCAGCCAAACTCTCACAAACTGAATAACTTTGGTCGCCCATTACCAATGGAAGCAATTTGAACTTCTGGAGAGCAATTTGGAGAAAAGGAAGCTGGACCTCCAGCGCATGCTCGCCCCGCGACCCATCATCAGCATGGCCGATATTGTCCTCTTTAACCACATTCGACCCCAGCGCGATTTCCTCGACCAAATCCCTGGCTATTTCAATTTGCCCCAGCGGGGTTTTGTAGGCTTGGCCGGGAAAAACGGAAACCCCATCAAAATAAGCGGTATGAGAAGGCGATATCACCACCACCAGGTCATAGCTTCTGCCCTCAAGAAGTTTAAATCCTGTGGCCGCCACCTGCCCCGAATAGATATATCCCGCATGAGGCGACACCAAACCGACCAGTTTCCCGAAAATATCGACTTTGGAGGCTTGGGCAAAAAGCGACGCAATTGTTTTGCTCAACTCCACCGGATCCAAAGGATAAAAACTTCCTGCCACGGTTGGATTTCTTATGCTCCGATCATTCAAAATAAATACCAATAATTCGAATTGCTTGCTCTACTTATACTCTATGTCAAGCGCAGAGTAAAGATTTTTTTATTGTTAGCTTAATAAGGTTAATGACATCTATTTCTCACTCAGAGTATGAGATTTTTCAGATGTATGAATGGCATCGGCGAATTCGGCTATGAGCTGAGGGCCGTTTTCTTCGAAAGCATTGCCGATGACAATAATGTCAGCTCCGGCTCTGACTCTTTCGTAAGCGGCCTGCGGGGAACGGATGCCCCCTCCAACGCATATTGGAATGGAGACATAATTTTTTAGCTCGCAAATAACCTCAACTGGAATTGGGAAGTCTGCACCTGAGCCGGCATCGGTGAATATCAATTTCATCCCCAGATATTCCGCCGCCAGGGCATGAGCGCATACCAAATCAGGTTTATTACGTGGAATCGGCAGCGAACCGGACATAAACTGGGCGGCGTTGAGCTTCCCGGATTCCACAAGGATGTAACCAGTCGGGATTGGCTCAATTTGCATTTCTTTAATCAGCGGCGCCGCTTTGACCTGCTGGCCAATCAACATTTCAGGGTTGCGGGAAGATACTAGGCAGAGAAAGAGTATGGCATCGGCATCCGGCGAAATCATTTGGGCATTGCCGGGAAATATTACCACTGGAAGATTGGTCGCTTTCTTGATGGCCGAGACCGCCGGATTAAAATTGTTGGAGAGGAGCATACTGGAGCCAACATAGATAATATCAGCCCCGGCGTCCTCGGAGAGACGGGCGGTTTCGGCAAGCGATTGCGGATTTTCGCGATCGGGGTCCAGAAGAATCGCAAAGGCGGATCCATTCCTTTCGATAATATTCAGAATTCGATTGTATGTCTTGGTATTATCCAATCGAGTTTTCCCGCTACCTTAAAAGTTCTTCGATAACCCGGACAGTTTCTTTCAATGCCTCGGGCAATTTCTCTGGAGATTTACCTCCCGCTTGGGCGAGGTGGGGACGGCCTCCGCCGGTGCCATCGATTTTGACGGCGATTTTTTTGATAAAATCTCCAGCTTTGATATTCTTGGTCTTTATCAGGTCGTCGGTCACAACCGCCACCAAAGCAACCTTTCCATCAATTACCGAACCCAATACTCCCACTCCACTTCCGAGCTTTTCACGCAGAGCGTCAGCCAAATTCATCAATTGACCGCGGTCATCGGCTCCCGGGTCTAAAGATACCACTTTATGGCCATTGACGTCAACCGCTCTTTTGATAAAATCGTCCACCTGGCCGATGGCTTTGAGCTTGCTGAGTTCCCCAATTTCCCTCGATAATTCCTTATTTCTCTCCAGAAGTTTTTCGATTCTTTCCGGAAGCTCCTCTGGTGCGGCTTTAAGTATATTTCCCAACGAACGCGCTAGCTTGTCCCTTCCCTTGAGATACTCAATAGCTCCCCCGCCAGTGAGAGCTTCGATGCGCCGCATCCCCGCCGCTATCGCCGATTCGGACATAATGACGAATGAACCTATCTCGCCGGTGCGGTTGACATGCGTCCCGCCGCAAAGCTCGATGGAATAATTGCTTCCGTCGGGATTCTTGATACGGATGACCCGAACCTTTTCGCCATATTTCTCCCCGAACAGAGCCATTGCGCCTTCCTTCTTGGCTTCTTCGAGCGGAACATTTAATTCAGAATTTACTTGATAATCAGCCATGATAGCCCGATTGACCATCGTTTCGATTTGATTGATTTCTTCGTCCGTTAATGCTTTGTAATGCGTGAAATCAAAACGCAAACGGTCAGGGCCGACATAGGAACCGGCTTGGGTGGCATGGTCGCCTAAAATCCCTCTCAACGCTTTGTGCAATAAATGAGTGGCGGTGTGATTGCGCTTGATATGCCCACGGCGTTCGGAATCGACAATGGCTTTTACAGGAACGACTGAATTGAATGATACGGGAACTTTCCCCTTTTCGATTACTCCGATATGAATAAAGCAATTGCCTTGTTTCTGGGTATCCTCAACTCGAACACGCGTGCCATCTTCCTCAAATATAATGTGTCCGGTGTCGCCTATCTGACCTCCTGATTCGGCGTAAAAGGGAGTTTCGTCCAGGACGATTTTGACCTTCTCGCCATCACTTTGAATTGCAGTAACTGCAGTTTCCACAGAATCATATTGATAACCCACAAAATCCGAGGAGCTCTTACCAATCGATTCCTCAATTAATATGCCCTTAGCGCCCTCCCGCGACCGCTCCCTCTGCGCCTGCAATTCCTTTTCATAGCCATCGATTTCAATGCCGAATCCCTCCTTGCGGGCCATAATCTCCGTCAGGTCGATGGGGAATCCATACGTATCATACAGCTTAAAAGCCTCTGCTCCGGGGATAATTTTCCCTCCATTAGACCTTACGCGCGCGAGGACGTCGAAGAATATTTCCAATCCACGGTCGAGCGTCTTGCCAAATGATTCTTCCTCGGATTTTATCAACTCTGTGGTTTGAATTTCCTTATCTACAAT
>PFXJ01000042.1:806-20672 GCA_002791595.1 candidate division Zixibacteria bacterium CG_4_9_14_3_um_filter_46_8 | reverse complement strand
GTTTCTGTGATGAGATGTTCTGCTTCGAGCTGAAATTGAGGCGCAACCGCCAATCCCATTTTCCTCATCCGTGCCGCTGATTTCGAATAAATCTCTGCCACCGAGATTATCAACCTTCTTATCCTGAATCTTGCCATCTCATCCATTATCCAAAGGGCCATATTTCTACGGATATTGGAAACATCCTCGTCGCTTTCTGGTTTTACAATATGGATGAGCGGATCGAAGCGCAAAGCGATATGTTCCGGCCCTCCCAGAAAATCCTCTAGCGGTCTTATCATCTGGAAGACTCTTTTTGGTTCCGGAACAAGCGGCTCTACAAGTGTAGCGCCCAATCCGGTTATCGACAATAATAAATATGTGTTGGAGAAACTGAGCAATTTCCTCCGGAGCGAATCATTGGCCAATATATTCGTTGGATCTTTCGTCCATAGTACTATGGAGTGAATTTCATCGACAGGGAATCGGTTAAGGGCGTCAATAAAATACTCCGGATAGAACGCTACAAGATCGCAACGGCGGCTGGCCGATATGATTTTCCTGTGTTTAAGCATAATTCTTTGCATTTATAAATAAGCAATATATTAGATTTGAGCTTGATTAATTACCAATATTTGTTATAATTAGGGAACGAGCAATTTCAAATTGGAATAGAGGAGATCACAATGAGAAAAATCGCAACGTTATTTATTACCAGCTTCATCCTGACGGCGGTCAGCGCTCCGGGATTTGTTCCCCCAGATGGCCCTGATTTCTCGGTTGATTTGACTGGCACAAATGTCCCAAGGGCTGACAACGCCGATGTCCAGGATCGTCTGAGTAATAGTGAGAGTTGGAAATCGTTCGCCCAAGATAATGGCAAATGGCGAGCTGTGTTTGATGAGATATCCGGAATTCCCCGGAACGCTATCGGCCCGCCTATTGCAATTGGCGGCTACCATGTCATTGACGATGGCAATGTCGAAGAAATCGCCCTGAAATTTGCTGAATATTTATCCGATGTTACGGGTGTGAATGTATCTGATTTGCATCTGGGCCAGGCCAAGCATCTTGGCAATAAGTGGTTTGTTACTCTGGACCAGTACTACCAGGGAGTTCCGGTTTATGATCGACGCCTGCGATTGAAAATTTCGGACAATGGCAAATTATTTTACTTCGGTTCATCGGCTATTCCTGATATCGTCCTGGGCACAGTCCCAACTCTTTCCCAGCAGACTGCATTTGATTATGCGGTTTCTGGAATTGGCTACAATCCACAAACCGACCAAGCTGAGTATAAAGGCTTGTGGGTTTTGGCAGTCTTGGAAGGAAATCATTATAAGGGTCGCCTATGCCATCGATTCCTGATTGATGTGGACACCCCTCTTGGCAAGTATGAAACTTTCACCGATGCCGAGAATGGGAGTACACTCTTCCGCTACGATACGATACGCTATGAGACTTTGACGGGGACTGTAACCGGAATGATTCAGTTGGAAACTCCTTTTGATGAATGGGTGGAAAGGCCTTTTCGGGATCTTACGGTCTATCCAGAATCGTACAATTCAGTGCTGACAGATGTCAATGGTAACTTCACCGTGCAGGTTAATGGATCCAATCCAGTCAATATCGAAGCATATCTTGCGGGCGCTTTTTCCCGTGTGGCTAACCAGCAGGGCGCGGATGCCATTTTCCAGGGTCAAGCGACGCCCGGAGTGAATTTCGAGATCCTATGGGATGATAATAATTCAAACCCGGCTGAAAGATGCGGCTATTACAGCCATCTGGTAGGTCATACCGAAATAAAGATAATTGAACCAGCATTTACCGATCTGGATTTCAGCATGTATTGCAAAGTAAATTTGAATCAGACTTGCAATGCCTACTGGGATGGCAGTAGTATTAATTTCTTCAATGCCGGCGGCGGTTGCACCAACACGGCCCAGATTGCAGATGTGGTTTATCATGAATACGGACATGGAGTAACTGATTATCAATATAAACCTTACTCCCCAAACGGAGCGCAACATGAAGGTTGGTCGGATTATTTCGCGGCGACCATCACCGATCAACCGTTGATCGGTCGAGGATTCTATTCCAATAATCCGAATGGCTACTTGAGGACCTGTGACAACACCAATCGTTGGCCTGAAGATTGGAGCGGAGAACCACACAATGATGGATTGATTATAGCTGGTGCCCTCTGGCATTTAAGGCAAGACTTAGGAGACCGGGAATTAGCTGATTCGCTTTTCCATTACGCCCGCTATGGATATTCTACCAATTACGAGGATTATTTCTACGATGTGCTGGCGGTTGATGATGATGATAACAATTTGGAAAATGGAACCCCTCATGCTCCTGAGATATATTACAATTTTGGGAATCTTCATGGGATAGGTCCTGGCGCCTATGTCAATTTTGTGCACACACCTCTGGTTGACACCGAAGATGCCGGAGTTCCAATTCCAGTTGTATCAGAAGTTTATGCGATTTACGACCTGAATCCTGATTCCATATTATGCTATTATAATACTGGTTCGGGATATCAAGCTTTGGTGATGCAGAATGCCAGTGGTGATACTTTCGCTACTCAGATTCCGGGTCAGCCATCTGGCACAACTATTAATTACTACCTGCTTGGCGTAGATATCTCCGGTATCCGTGGAACAGACCCAGAAAATGCCCCGCAAACGACTCATACCTTCTATGTTGGCCCTGATGTCACTCCGCCAACCTTAGAGGTCGTCTCCATTCCCGATTATACCATCGACCTATTTGGGCCTTATGGTCCATTTATTATTAATGTAACGGACCTTAATGATATTAATCCCGATTCGGTCTATCTGCATTTCAAAATCAATGACGGAACTGAACGCAACCCTATTCAATTGCAGCCTACTGGAAATCCTAACGAGTACACTGCCACATTAACGACGGGTGAGCAATTAGCCACAGGCGATGCCATTAATTTCTATTTTACTGCCACCGATATGGCCAATGCACCGAATAATGGGCGGTATCCGGCGTCCGGCTTTCTGCCATTAGTGATGTCAGACGAAGAATTGGTCGATGATTTTGAATCGGGGACCTCCCAATGGGATCTCGGTGATGGCTGGGTATTGGATGCGGATCAATCATACCAAGGGGATTACTCAATTACCGATAGCGAAGGGAATTATCCCAATAACGCGAACAATCCCCTTACTTTGATAGATGGCTATAATCTGACTCCTTACAGTCACGCCACGGTCAATTTTATGTATAAATCAGTAATTCTCGCCGGTGATTATGTGGCCATTGAAGTAACCAATGACGGAGGCGCTACCACCGAAGAAATCGGACGGATTACCGGAACTGCCAATTGGAGGATGGCACAATATGCCTTTGACCAATTTACTGGCACGGGAAATGAGAATGTTCAACTGATTTTTAGAATGGTTTCGGATGCATCTGGAAATTCATTTGGGATCTTTATTGATAATGTTCAGATTTCTATTAATCCCCCCTCAAGCGCCGGTGATGGCTTGTTATCTGACGTACCCAAGAGCTTTAACCTTGAGCAAAACTATCCCAACCCGTTCAATCCCACCACGACAATTTCATACAGTCTGGATAAGCCGGGCCGGGTTATTCTTGATATAATCAATTTAATGGGTCAGAAGGTAATATCTATAGATGAGGGTAATCGGAATCCGGGATCGCATTTGGTGGTCTGGGAAGGTGTAAATGCCGATGGCTCCAAAGCCGCATCCGGCATCTATTTCTATCGCCTGCAGGCGGGTGAACGGACTGCTGTTAAGAGGATGCTACTTCTAAAGTGATTTAGACGAAAAGAGTGGGCCAGCCCATTGACCCACTCCGTTCAATCTATGAGAAGCTTTTTGAAATTTATTATTCCGCTTCTGATGTTCGCTTCGGCAAATGCCCACCAGCCGCGGTTAATCGATCCTGCGGATATGAAGGCCAAGGGAGGTTCGAATTCGATATTCCTTCCAACCCGGTCAGATTCGTCCCATTCCTACGACGCCATCAGCTATCGGCTCAATATTCGGATCTTTCCAGAGCAATCAAAATTGGCAGGCATAAACCATATCACCGGCATAATTGGAGAAAACCCGTTGATGACGATACCATTTCATTGCTGTGATTTGGAAATTGATTCAGTAAAATCAGGACCGGAAACATTCGGTTTCTCAGTAAATGATTCCATTTTATCGGTTTTCCTAGGTCATGCATATTTCCCTGCGGATACTTTCAAATTTGATGTTTATTATACCGGCGTCAGGGGAGATGATAGCCAGCGCGGCTTTTATTTCAATGACAGTTGCGCTTATACTATGAGCGAACCTTATGACGCCCGATATTGGATACCATGCTTCGATGAACCATTTGACAAAGTCACTTTCGAGGCCAGTGTCTCGGTTCCGGTTGGCTATCTTGCGGTTTCGAACGGGATACCGGCCGGCATATCTGAGCATCCTGAAGATTCCACGATCATATTCAGATGGATTGAGAATCATCCCATTGCCACTTATCTAATGGCCATTACCATTGGAAGATATCTTAAGTGGAAAGTTGAGGTGCCCGACACCCATGGTGGCTTAATCCCTGTATATTATTATGTTTATCCCGAAGACTCTGCAAATGCCGATTATGACTTTGGCAATGTCCCTTCAATGCTCACATACTTCATCAACCATTTTTTCGATTATCCTTTCGACAAATATGGGATGGTTACTGCTTCCCAATTCCGATACGGCGGAATGGAGCATCAATCGATAAGCACCATACATCGCAACTGGATTGGTGGAGATCGTCATCTGGAAAACGGCATAGTGCATGAATTGGCGCATCAATGGTGGGGAGATTATGTAACCCTTGCTGATTTTCGCCATATCTGGCTCAACGAGGGATTTGCGACTTATTCGGGCATCCTTTGGCTGGGCAGTTTTTATGGAGAGGATCGATTTCGCCAGGAATTGACTTCGATAATGAATGCTTTTTTCTACGAAAATGACAGCGTCTTGAGCTATCCCATTTACAATCCCCCGTACGTATTTGGTGCGGCGTGTTATTGGAAAGGGGCCTTTGTGCTCAGAATGCTCCAGTCATATTTGGGCGATGAAGCATTCTTCAGGGCAATGCGGGCTTACGCTAATCGGTATGCTTTTGGTAATGCTTCTACAGATGATTTTAGGAATCTATTGGAACAGGAAACCGGGATCAGCCTTGACCGATTCTTTGAGCAATGGGTCTATACGGCCGGTTATCCGCAATTTGGTTTTAATTGGGATGTGGAGCCGAATATCGGCGGATTTACGCTCGATATTGATATTACCCAGCTTCAAGATGAAATAATCTATGAGACCTTCTTGGATTTCGCGGCTCACAAGGACAACTTCGAATTCCCATTTCGCGTTTTTATGACTGAGCAGAATCAGTCATTTTCTCTTCAGATTCCAATCGATCCGGATAGTATTGTCTTCAATCCGGAATTTACTCTGCTTGCGAAAGCGGCTGATATGACTGACGTCGCGGATGAATCTATCCCGCCTCAGGCGGCGGCCTTAATGCAAAATTATCCGAATCCCTTTAATATTTGCACGATAATTCCTTATCACTTAAATGGCGACGGGGTTCTCAAAATATTTGATTTAAGCGGGCGGCTGGTCAGGAGCTTTAACCTGAGTAACCGTGGCAATTTAGTTTGGGATGGATTAAACTCTGTCGGAGAAGCTGTTTCTTCGGGAATCTATTTCTACCAACTGCATAGCCAGGATTTGTCAATCAATAGGAAGATGCTTGTCTTAAGATAGTCCTTCAGCCAAACCTAACTATCGGTGCGCACAATTAGCATAGGTACTTTGCAATGGCGAACAATATGCTCTGCAGTTGAGCCCATCAGCTTTTCATTTATCCCCGTGCGTCCATTTGTCGTAATCACCAAGAGGTCCGCCCCGAGTTCTTCAGAAGTGTGAATAATCTCCTTAAATGGATTTCCTTCCCTGAGAACCAACTTATGCTTGATGCCCGAAGCGCCGATCCGCTGAAGTTCGGTTTCCATAATTTCCTTTGCCGATATTGCCAATTGCTTTTGGATATCCTCAAAATTATGCACGCTGACGCGCAACATTACCATTTCTTCTTTGCTCATAAAGTCGGAAATAACGTGCAATAGCATTATTTCAGCGTCATATTTCAGGGCAAGATCTACTGCAAAACGCAATGCCTGCATTGAACGTTCCGATAGATCGGTGGCAACCATTATTTTGTTAAACATAAGACTTTACCTCCGAATCAAAAGAATAGATAAGTGATAATGATAAATATTGGGATCAGGATTCCGATTGACCAAAGCATATAACCAAAGAATGTGGGCATCTTAACTCCCGCCTCTTCCGAGATTGAGCGAACCATAAAATTGGGAGCATTTCCTATGTACGACATTGCGCCGTAAAAGACTGCACCAGCAGAGATGGCTTTCAAATGACTCGCAAAGAGACCTGCATTATCATGAACCATTTCTGTCAAAATGCAGGTTACGCCTGACTCAGAAATTCCCATTCTCCCGAGAGCAAGATTGAAGAATGCCAAATAAGTGGGAGCATTATCCAAGAACGAAGAAAGGCATCCGGAAGCCCAAAAATAATGCTTTGGTTCGGAAATAGCATCCATTAAGAATGCCAGTGACCCTTTAGAACCGGCTTTCAGGATGGCCAGCGCTGGCACGATAGTCATAAATATGCCTGCGAACAAGTAAGCTACTTCGATAATCGGGAACCAAGTGAATCCGTTTTTCTTTCGAATCATTCTGTCCGTTGTCCATAAGGAGAACATTCCCATTGTCAGAATAAAGATGTCACGGGCAACATCCTGAATCCCAACATGAATGCCCAATATATTCATCTCCCCTGGAAGCCATATACCCGATATCAAAACTGCCCCGATAATGCCAGCCAGGAATACAAAATTATGCCAGCCCTCGACTATTAAGCTCCCATCGGGGGATACCTTGGCGCTCTTGTGGGACTCCTTGCGATATGATAATGAATCAATGATGAAATATGTGACCAAGAGTAATAGTGTTGCAACTATCATGTGGGGGAGGATATTAAGTGGCCAGAAAAAAGGAACGCCATGCAAGAATCCCAAAAACAATGGGGGGTCTCCAAGGGGTGTTAGAGAACCACCAATATTTGAAACCAGGAAAATAAAAAATATAATGGTGTGAACCTTATATTTGCGAATCCGGTTGGCTCGAACAAGAGGTCGGATCAGAAGTATTGAAGCTCCAGTGGTCCCCATCAATGATGCCAAAATGGTACCCAGCACCAAGAATGCCAGATTAACTTTCGGCGAACCAACGTATGTTCCTCGAAGCAGTATTCCCCCTGAAACTGTAAATAATCCCCAAAGCAGAATTATAAATGGAATATAATCAATAATGTAAATGTGAAATATCTGATATAGGGCTTGCGAACCAAAAATGAGTAAGAAAGGTACCGCAAATACGCTTGCCCAGAATAATAGAACCTTGGGATAATGGTAACGCCAGAATTTCGGCGCTACGAGCGGGAAAATGGCAAGAGACAATAAAATTCCGATAAAGGGGATTATGCTCCAAATCGGGAGTTGCTCGCCAAGATGGTCTTCTTGTGAATCGGCTTGAACAAAGGATGAGCATTGGATGGTCGTTGCTTGCGAAACAAATGCGTCGGCTCCGTCGCAGATGGCAAAAGACAAAATGGCGAGAAATAGGAAATATTTGAATCCAATTAGCATAATTGCGAAAGTTGGTGAAATTTATTCCATTGCGGATCTTAATGCAATAGAAAATAATTTGACAGGGATAGTAAGCAAGGAACTTGGGCAGGAATAAAGAATGCGGGAAAGGCGGCCAACCCTCGACCCGGGAGGGGAATCGAGCTTCGGGCTGGCCTATGCCCATTTTCCCGCCAATTCTATTTTGAAGTGCGTGCTTTCTTGTTTTTCGCTTCAGGTTGATCCGGGCAGATCAGGCTGATGTGCTGGTTGAGCGGTCGGAAGGCCTTCCTAATATTTTCTGTCCGCTCTCTAATTGCTCGCTGATTATTACCAGCCCTGTCAGTTTTTTCCCGCTTTTCGATTCCTGATGTAGCCTTCTCGGAAATCGCCCGGCATACTTGATCACTCATGTTTCTCCCTCTTAGCGAATAAAGCCCTTTCCAGTATCCTGTGCCAACTGGAACTCTTTTGGAAATTGAATATTATATCCCGAAATATTTTTATCTGCGGATTTTATGGCCGCGCCCCCGATAGTATGACGCAGACCGATGCTGTATCCGGTATCGGCAAAATTATCCTTTTTTATACCTCCGTCATCGGAATTAATCAATATCGAGTCCTCAGAATTTCTTCTGAGTATATTAATAGTGCCAGTGATGGGGCTGAGATGAATATCAGTATAGGAAGAACCCATGTCATCATCGAGATAGGCTTGCCGTCTCTGAGGCTTCGGCAGATTGCCATTCTGTGCCTTTCTTGTATTCATCTCATTCCCCATTCTTAACTATTAGAAATCGAAATTAGAAGATACCGAGAACAATAACCCCTTGGATCCATTGGGAAGGATTGAGCCCTGGTTTGCCAGCGCAAAATCAAGATTATATGGTCCCAAATCGAATCCGAATCCCGCAGAAGCATAGCCTCCCATCAACCCGCCAAGCGAAAAGCCAGTTCGGAGCGGGAGCCAACCAAGCCCCCTATATTCCAAGCCGGAGGAAAAGCGAGGCGAGGTCGAACTGCAGGCCGTGTTCATGAATCCTTGCTCATAATCTACTGCCCACAATAGGTCATCGCCGCTCCAGCAAAAGCCCATTTTGGCTATCGTAGGTTTCCTGGAGCTAAAGGAGTTGGCGGCAACCGTAGTATCATCAGACACCGTAATACTATCATTATCCATTGAATTCGCATTCAATGGTTCGAGTCGGAAATCATAATAAGTAAGTTCGGGTTCGGTGCTCCATTGGATTTTACTGATGATATTTAGCAATGAAAAGCTGAATACATAATCGGTTTCAAAGCGAGTCGCCATTCCCAAATCCAGTGAATAACCGGCGCCGCCAGTAGCCGAGCGAAGGGTCATATTACCGGCGGCTGAGATTGCTGTATCTCCAGTCTCCGCATAACCTTCAGCTTGGATGATCTTTTCGTAAATCAAACCCCTTAGGTAATGAGCTCCTATTCCAACTGAAAGCTCACCATCTTCCCATTCCCGCAAGCGATGGCCATACCCTAATGCAAAATCAGCGGCTCCCCAAGTCTCTCCTTTTGCGGTTCCAAGATCGAGGTTGGGCTTGGCCGCATTACCATACAGCATGAGCTCGAATGGGTCTTTGGGAAGCGTCACACTAGACACGGCATACCCCGAAGCCGAAAACGCCAACCGACCAACTGAAAAGCTGGTTGCTTCTGCCTGGGCTAGAGCCTTAAGAGAGATTCCTTCGGCTGGGATACTTGCCAGGATGCTTTCTTTGTCGCTATCGGTAAGGTATGCTCCAGAATACTTATTGTAATCCTTATATGCAAATGAATTGTTTCTCAACTGGGCGGCTACTGAAAACAGCTCGAAAGAAGATCCGGATACATCCCTCAATCCCAAATTTGCAGGGTTATATTGGAGGGAATTGTAATTCCTCGCTGCCGCAGTATAGGCGCCTCCCATTCCCAGACTTTGGGCATTGGAACCGCTAAATGCATTAACATCATTCGCGGCCGTAACATTCAGCGCTATGACGAATGCCAGGACTATTATTGATTTTGAAAATAACTTTATGTCTAACATGATTATTCTCCTTTTGACCCTGCTATAGATTAATTACCACCGGTCCTGACTTCCGCGAAAGCCGACGCGCTGATCCTGATATAATCTGAAGACCGGATGGTTACTCCCGAACCGTCATCAGGAGTGTATAATCTTACTATTTTCCCGATATAAATGTTTTTGTTGTTGAAAATGCCCGCTTCAGCCGAAGTCAATGAATCTACGAAGGAGGAGGAGGCCTCGCCATTGGCCATTCCATCATTATCCACTGGGGCCGGATCAAGGTACATCGGTCCGATAACAACCGCTTGCGGGTCGGTGTACATTGTGGAATCACCAATCGTCGAAATATAAATTGTTACTTCTGCTCCAATGGGCAGATGGCTGTCAAGGTCCGCATTGATTATAGCATACTTCAGCTTCTCTTCGAAATTCGGGGCATCCTCAGAGATTTCCTGGGACTCTATCTCAAGATCCACGGTGGCTGTGTCTTTTATGGAAAACGCCAATGGCGAGCTGATTTGAATTTCACCATAAATCAAATCTGTCTGTGAGATGGTCCCGTTTTTGATTTCTGGATTGAACAATGCATTTCCGGTGATGTCAATTTGAGTGGGCGCAGGGTCGAGAAAACCAGACATTTGGTCGGGGCCCACGGTGATGGTGCTTAAAGAGGGTTCTGTTGAGCCCGGGGTTCTTCCCTGAATCCTCCCACTTATGGGCATACTCTTGGCATTATTTCCTGAAAGAACAAGATTCAGATCAGCTTCGATCTCGCTGTTGTTGTAAAAATGAAGATACATATTAGCGCCAGTCAATTTTGCCTGATCCATCCCCTCTGGAATTTCGATTTCCCTCGAAGTTGGATCGATTTCAACCTGAGTCGGCTTGATTTCCCCTGTTACACTATAAAATGACAGGGCCGAAAGGGCAGAAGTGACCAGAATGGAATCGAATTGGTCGATCTCTAAATATTGATCGCCCGATGATTGGATACTGGCGCTGACCAACGTATTGATGATTTGTGGAAAGCTCAGGCCATCTGGTCTGATTGTGTATCCGGCCAGATCCCTGGATAGTGAGACTGTTTGCCCCCCGCCCATTGTGCCTGATAATGCTAACTGGCCGCTTTCATCGGTGAGATTCGGAATGATAATAGAAATGTTCGATGTCAAATTCGTTTTATTTTCTACCGTTATGACAATGGTTCCGGATTGGACCGATGCGGAAGTTATCAAGGTCGAATCAGTGCTTTCAATTTGCTTGCTAAAATCCTTCGTTATCTCGGGAGTTTTGGCGCTTGCAGATGATACCCTAAATTGGTTTGAAAATGATGAGGTTACGGTCAGCTTTTGCGGGCCAAGATTCAATAGAACTCCGCCCGGTGTATAGCCTGCGCTCTGCGTGCTCAGTTGATTGTGAATCGTTTTGCCGGCAAGATCCAAGGAGTCAATTTTGGTTTGACCATACGGGATTCCACCAGAGAATAGAATTGTCCCAATAAGGTTTCCGTTGGAATCGTCGGTTATGCTTACCGTCAATGTATCAAGATCGACCTCAAGTTGATTAGCAACCAATACGTATAATTTTCCTTCGGCGATTGTCGCCCAGCTAAATTCATTATAGGGATTCAATGTACTCCCAAATGAAAACGCCGCCGGCGGCACGACTCCCAAATTCACAGTTAAGAATTCGCTCAAGCTGGTCTCCACGGACTCTCCCTGGGGGGCATCAATTTCAACTTGCCCCAATTCCTCGGCGAAATTCTCATCCATACCGGAGACAGTAAGGTTTTCTCCCACCTGAAAAGTATCTATAGATTCGGTGATTTCAAACTTGGGATCTCCATTTTCGTCGAAAATGATATTTTCATCGCCCAGCTCATCTACGATTTCCTGTATGCTGTATGTCTTGCTGCTTAACGGCAACGACCACTGAGTATCCCACGTAGGTGCTTCGGGTTTCTTCGGCGAGCACCCATAAGTGGATAGGATGGCAACTGCCAGGAACAATAGTATTGCAGTCCTGGAAACCACCATTGCCAACCCCCTGAAAGAGATAAAGTATTTGCTGTACATCTTCCCCTCCTCTAAGATTATTGAACTGAATTACCGACTTCTCCAATCAATAGAGCAAAAAAGGGGCCATTTTATCGAACCAATTTTGAAGTCATAAATCCAATTGCGTCAGCATCTTCGCCGGCGCATTCCAAAATTCTGTCGCCTACTCGGATTCGTCTAAAAGGGAGAAATCAACAGATTATGGGAGAAATCCAATACTGCATCCATATTTCTTGCTTGCCGATGACTCACATTCTCATTATAATGAAAGGAAGATTTGGGAGATTCTGAATGCGTAAGTTTAGCCGCCTTTTGTATATAATCAACACCTTACGATATAAGCATTGCCTGAGAGCGGAGGATATTGCCAGGGAATGCGAGGTCAATGTCCGGACCTTTTATCGGGACCTGAATGCCCTGGTCGATGCCGGTGTTCCTGTGTATTATGACCGGGGTTACAAACTGCTCAATAATACCTTTCTTCCTCCGTTGCAATTCTCTCCTGATGAGATCCTGTATATTTATTGCGGACTGTCCAATAATATCATCCCCGATGGCATACCACATGAAAATATTCGCAAAAAGATCCTGGCGAAATTAAGCGGTACCATAAAGAATGTTCCGCAGATAGCTGACAATCCTGATGCAATCAGCATTTATCCGAGAGTAACCTCTAAGCCCAATATGAATAATAAAATTTTTAGAATCCTCTGCGATGCTATCACCGATTTCAAGTCATTGGAAATCGACTATGAATCACTGCATGCTGATCCTGCCGTTAGACTGATAAATCCATATTCATTGGTATTTCGAGGAAGATCTTGGTATTTGATCGCCTATTGCCATAAAAGGGAAGAGATTCGAACTTTCAGACTAAACAGAATCAGAAGCGCTAATCCCATTGAGAGAAGATTCCGCCGCTTGTCTGGTTATTCGGTTCGCAGGTATTTTGAAGATCGGTGGGACTTGTTCGGTGGAGAAATAATAAGCTTCACAGCTATCTTTAGGGGTCTTGCCAGAAAAGTAATCCTTTCAGGAGTTCATCATCCCAGCGAGAAAATCAAAATCATTGAAGGTGGGGATGTATTTTACTCTGCCAAAGCTTCCGGAAAAGAAGATATTATGCGGTGGCTGATAGGATTCGGCGATTATGTCGAAGTTACCTCGCCCCCAGCGCTGATTGACGAAATCAAACAGCATTTGCGCAGAACACTAAAGGTTTACGGTGAACGATCAGTCTGACACCCCTCGCATCATTTCGATGCTTGCCTGGAAATTAGATTTGCCGCATTACTAATTACTATCTGGCTGTTTAAATAAATTGGGCGGGCAGCCGATACTTCCATTGAAGATATTTCGCAAAGGCTTAACTTTCTTCCCATGGAATTGAAGATGATTGAATTGAAAGAGCGCCGATCTCAACCAGAAGGAATGCACCAGCTCCTTGCAAAGGAAATTGAGGAGTTGAATTTCCGTCTTGAGAATCTCGGACGAATAGGAGCAATGATCACTTCGATCCTGGATATCGACACCATTTTATCTGTGCTTCTGGAGGTTTCGCTGCAAATAGTTGACGGGGAAGTAGGCGGGATTCTCATAATGGAGAATGGGAAACTAATGCCCAAAATAGCTATGGGATTGGAAACCGAATATACTAATGAATGGCGAGTTAAAGGCCGCGGCTCCCTTCTGGAAATATTAATGGCGCAGAATGAGGTCATTTGCCTGGAAAATGCTGAAGACGAGCTGGAGACTGACAATGATAAGATGAACATAAGGTCCCTAATTGCGGCGCCCGTCTCTTCTAAAGGCGATACTATCGGCGCCATAGTCATTGCCAATAAAACCGATGGCCAGCGTTTTGGAGCGAAAGACGTTTCAAATCTGGCGACTTTGATTCATTTTACCGCAGTCGCTATCGATAATGCCAAATTAGTTCAGCTTAAATTGGAAAAACAGCAAATGGATCACGAGTTGTATCTTGCTGAACAAGTTCAAGCTGCGCTCCTCCCCAGAAAAATCGTAGAAATCCCCGGCATAGTTTGTAATTCGACCTACATTCCAGCTCGTCAAATTGGCGGGGATTATTTTGACATCATAATCAAGGATGAAAAGCATTTTGCGATCGTTATCGGCGATGTTACCAGTAAAGGCATTCCGGCGGCATTGATCATGAGCGCCGTGAGAAGCATGATTCGCACCGAATACCGCAATGGGAAACCTGTGGATGGTATCATAAACTCGGTTAATCAGCTTATGTGCGAGGATTCCGAACGAACCGGCGGAAGATATGTCACTCTCTTTTATGGGCATATCGATCTAAATGAAATGACATTTCAGTTCATAAACGCAGGACATCCTCCTCCCTTTCTGATCCGTCGGGGCAATGATGAGCTGATAATGCTAAATTCACCGGGGACGATTGTTGGCCAATTCCCGGAGTTTCGGTTCGCTTCTGGGTCGGTAATACTGAAAAGGGGCGATCGAATTCTATTTTATACCGATGGCGCTTTCGAGTGTTTCGACTCCAAAGGCTCAATGCTGGGATGGCGCAATTTCACGGAAATTATCAAGAAACATAAGAATCTTAAACCTTCTGAATATTTGAAACAAATCAGTGTTGATTTGGAAAGTTATATGTTTGATAAGGACAAAGTCGATGACACGACCTTATTGGTATTAGACCTGATGCAATGATTACCAATTTGAGCTTAAGATGGAAGATCGCCTGATTGAGCATATCCGGATCGAAATGCTGAATTCAATGCGTTGCATCAAGATTGCGGATGACATCCTGAAAACTCTTCTGGAAATGACCCCATTATCGAAAAATGAGAGATATAATTTTAGGGTCGCAGTATCCGAAGTGGTTTCAAATAGCTATCTGCATGGGAATTGCCAGGATCCGAAAAAGAAAATCACATTCGAGTGCAAAATAAGTGTAAATGAAATCCAGGTGCGTGTTGAAGATGAAGGCGAAGGTTTTACTAATGAGGAAATAACTGAAAAATATGAATCGGAAGGATTATATGCTACCGGTGGCAGAGGACTGAAAATCGTTAATAAGATTGCCGATAATATAATATGTCATCAGACCAGCGAGGGGAATTTTGCCGTTACTATCTGCAAACATTTCAAACTGCAACATCGAGAACAGACCGGGGTTGTTTAATGACCGGTTGGGTTGAAGCATTTAATAAATTATTTCTCAAGGACTAAGAGGTATAGATGAATATTTCAAGGGGAACCAAAGGCGAAATCGCCATCCTAAAACTTAGCGGACGCCTCGATTTGGAGAGTTCGGAATCGTTAAAATCGACTGTCGATGGGGTATTGACTGATAATTTTCGAAAAATGATTCTTGTCCTAAATGGAGTAGATTTCATTAATAGTTCTGGGCTGGGATCTCTGATATCCATATTGAAGAAAGTTAATCAGAATCATGGCCGAATGATCCTGACGGGCATGGCCCCCTTTGTCAGAGATGTATTCGAGATAACACAGCTTACGAATATTTTTGAAATCCATAATGACGAGAATCAAGCGGTGGCAATATTATAGTATTAAGAGGATGCGCGGGCTATGAATTTTTAAGTAATTTAAGGTCTGCTGGTCCTGAAATTGTAAGGCTTGATGCGAGGGGGGAAATGAATCAACAGAAAGTGCTCATAATCGATGATGACCTTTTGATTAGAGATATGCTCTATGATTTTCTGCTCGAAAAGGGTTATCAGGTATTGACTGCCAGCGATGAGTCAGCCGCGCTTGACGCGATAGAGGCACGAGAGTTCGATGCGGCCATAGTCGATCTGAAATTGCCGGACGGGGATGGGTTATCTATTATGAAGAAGCTTAAGACGGCTCGACCAGAAGTTGCCGTCATAATGGTTACAGGCCATCCATCCGATGACATCCGAGATGAGGCATATCAGTCTGGCGCCGAAGCGTTTCTGGAAAAGCCATTTAAAGTCACCAGACTGGCTTCCATTCTAAAAAGAGCGATATATGAGGCAAGTCACAGGAAGCGCCCAACATAATTATCCCTGCCTATCACGGAGATGCAACGCAATACAAGCGGGATGCTTGGTTTTGACCAAATAGTAATGAATATTAGGAAAAGAATTGAATTGCGCCGATATGGCTTCTTAAATTATATATAAACATATTTTGGAGAAAGTATGCCAACCCATTGGATTCTCGTAGTGGATGACGAAACCTTCGTTAGGGACTTGCTGAATGAATTTCTCAGCAAGCAGGGATATAACGTTGTTATAGCCGAGAGCGGCGAAATGGCCACTGAGCTGGCTCAAAAACATGATCTTGATGTGGCCTTAGTGGATTTGAAAATGCCGGGAATTGATGGATTGGAGACGCTGAACCGGCTTAAGAATATCCATCCCCACATGCCAGTCATTATTATGACAGGCTATCCGACTATCGAAACGTCTATTAAGGCCTTAAGGCTGGGTGCTTATGATTATGTGCTTAAACCATTTAAGTTAAATGAATTGAAAACTGCTATTGAAAAAGCCCTTAAGGAACGTCGTTTGAAGGTTGAAATCGATCTGTTGCGCGGCAAAATCAAATCCATCGAGGATGAACTTCAAAAATACGAATTCGAACATGAGCAACCCATTCATCAACCTCAACCTTCTGAGCACCACAAAGAGAATGAGTCTCACGATCGAAACCTCGCTTCAAATCAGGATACTATTTTAGAGCAATTGCGCAAGCTTGGGGAACTAAAGGAAATGGGGGTTTTGACCGACAAAGAATTCGAAGAGAAGAAAGCCATCCTGCTGGCCAGGTTATAAGCTGGGACAGTCTGCAAAGAGATGCCGAAAGATATTTTATATAATAGTTGCACTTGAATTTCCCTCCGGTTTGGTATATAGTTTATTGCTATGTGCGATACTGACCAAATCCTCTCAAATATAAGATTATTACAATCTGATGTGCAGGGCGCTTTTTCTAATTTTGGCCGCGCCTCCAATAATTTCTTGAAGGCAATAGAGCGCGGCATCAACGAACTTGAGATCGCCGCCCTCAACCGTTCCAGGTCAGATATGGCCGATAAGCTTCTTGCATTGAGTCACGAGATGGCGGAGATCAGGAAGGACTATCTGATTCATGGTGGCAGTTCCGATGTGTTGAAAGATGTATCCAAAGAGTTTTCTGCGGAGCTTCATTCGTTAATGATCGAAATCGGACGGATCGAAAATCGAATCGCCCATGCCATCAGGAAATCTGGAATTAGAATAACCAATCGCAAAGTTTGTTAATATCAGATGCCCAGGAAAGAACCTGAAAACCAGCCAGCAAATTATCCACCGTCAACCAGTCCCTCGTTATTATCATTCACGGAGATGACCCAGCAGCTTCAGGCGGCATATCGCGAGCTGGATGAACGCTATGAAGCTTTGAATAGGAAACTTCAAGAAACCAATATTGAACTTCGGCAATCTCTGGGGGAAAAGGAACGACTCAGTACCAATTTAAACAACATCCTGGAAAATCTCAATTCGGGCGTTGTAGTTGTTGATACCAAAGGATTTGTTCGCTTATTCAATCGAGCGGCAGAAAGGATCCTTAAATGCGAGGCGGCGAATATAATCGGGAAAGAATGGAATGAAGTTTCCGAAGCTCTTAATAATCAGCCTGGATGCTTAGAGACGCTCCGAACTGGCCGACTTTTTACTGATGAAGAAAAAATAATTGCCAACTCCAGCGGGGCATTGGTCAATGTCGGTTATTCCACATCGATTTTGAGAGCTCCCGATAATGAGGTTTTGGGAGCAGTGGAGGTTTTTTACGACCTGACCAAATTAAAGCATTTAGAGAGGGAAATGGCCAGGATTTCTACACTGGCCGCATTGGGGAGGATGGCGGCTACTATCGCCCATGAAGTAAGAAATCCTTTGGGGGCTGTATCCGGTTTTGCGGCATTGTTGGGCAGGGATATCGACGATTATGACCCGCGTAAGAAATTGATCATAAAAATCACTTCCGGAGTAGCGTCATTGAATAAAATCGTAAATGGGCTTCTTGATTTTACGCGTGACCCCAGATTGCAAGTGATGCCGGTGAATTTGGATGAACTGATTGATGAAGCCATCGAGAATGTAACTGTTGATAATAAGACGCAGAGAGTTGAAATCGAGAAATATATTGACCATGATCTTGCTACTTATCCGCTCGATAAAGATTGTTTTCGTCAGATTATGATCAATCTTATTAATAATGCTATTCAGGCTTCTGCCGAAGGCGGCAAAGTTAAAATCATCCTGCATCGGAAGGACTCGCAGATTCGGGTTGAAGTTGTTGACCAGGGCAAAGGCATTCCGGAGCAGGTGATTGACAAGATATTCGATCCTTTCTTCACAACCCGCGAGAAGGGCACCGGCCTTGGATTGGCAATTGTGAAAAAGCTAGTTAATGCTCATGGTGGAACAATATTTGCAGAGAGCGCCGGACTTGATAGGGGAGCCAGATTCGTAATCTCTCTCCCTTCGGCTGGCAGAAGTTTTCCTCGTTAATTTTTGATCAGGAGGTTGCAGTAATTTTGGCAGGCAATGAAAAAATATTAGTGGCCGATGATGATTCGCTAATGCGGGAATTTATTCTCGAAACTCTGGGGCGGCTGGGTTATGATGCTATCGGGGTGGTTGATGGCAACCAGGCCAGGGAAGTACTGAAAAAGGAAAGGTATAATCTGGTTATCACTGATATCAAGATGCCTGGTGCTAACGGCATCGATGTCCTCAAGACGGCAATGTCTGTTAATGCCGAGTGCAAGGTGATATTAATTACTGGTTATGGCACCATCGAGAATGCTGTCGAGGCGATGAAAGAAGGGGCTTTTGATTATCTGACCAAGAGCGAGAAAACCTCGCCCGATGAAATCGAGCTGGTAGTCAAAAAAGCACTGAATTACCAGAAGCTCGAGACTGAGAATAGGCTATTAAGATCAGAACTTTCCGGGCGCTATGCATTCTCTAATATGATCGGCAAAAGCCCGCAGATGCAGCGAATATATGATATGGTCAACACCGTCGCCAATAGCAATGCCACGGTGCTCATAACCGGCAAGTCTGGAACCGGAAAGGAATTAGTGGCTCGTGCCATTCATTTCAATGGGGGAAGGAAAGACGGACCTTTTGTCAAATTGAATTGTGCGGCGTTGCCGGATGGTTTGGTCGAATCGGAATTATTCGGTCACGAAAAGGGCGCATTTACTGGAGCTATCAAAACGGTGAAAGGCCGATTCGAAATGGCTGACAGCGGCACTCTGTTGCTTGATGAAATCTCCGAAATGTCGGTGTCTTTGCAGGCAAAATTGCTGAGGGTTTTGCAGGAACAGCAATTCGAAAGAGTAGGGTCGGGACACACAATTGAAACTGATGTCAGAATTATTGCTACCTCTAACCGGAATCTCGGCTCGGAAGTTCGGAAGGGAAAATTTCGTGAGGATCTTTATTATCGGTTGAATGTGATCCCGATCGAACTGCCCGACCTTTCTCAGAGAAGGGAAGATATCCCCTTGTTGGCAATTCATTTCATGGAGAAATATGCAAAACTTAATGATAAGAATATAACTTCTATCTCGGAATCCTCGATGAAAATACTTTCAGAATACAATTGGCACGGCAATGTTCGAGAACTTGAAAATTTCATTGAACGCGCCATAGTTGTGAGCAGGACCGGAACATTGAATGAGGCTGATTTTCCAAGTCAATTGTTTGCCGTGGAAGAAAATGAAATTGGGGAAGGAATCCAGGCAAAAGCTTCCATTCATGAGATGGAGAAGTCTCTGATCTTAAAGACGCTTCAGGCAAATAATGGAAACAGGACGCGGGCTGCCAAAAGTCTTGGTATCACCACCAGAACATTGCGCAACAAGCTTCATGAATATGGCTTAGGGAGCAATCATTAATATCAAGCAGTTGATCCTTTAATTGATCAAATGCTCAAATTATTTTGGGGAGCACATTCATCCCATGCGGTGATTTGCTTGAGGGAAAT
>PFXJ01000042.1:0-748 GCA_002791595.1 candidate division Zixibacteria bacterium CG_4_9_14_3_um_filter_46_8 | reverse complement strand
GTTCGCTTGGATTGAACAAAGACATTTATTCCGCCACCGCCTCTTACGGGCAGGGCATTACCGTTACTCCTTTGCAGTTGATAACGGCGTACAGCGCCATTGCTAATGGAGGAAAATTAATGAAGCCATACATTATTGATAAAGTGGTAAAACGGAATGGATTCGAGGTAAAGACCGATCCGGAAATGGTCAGGCAGGTTATTTCCACTGAGGCCGCCCGCACGCTGGGCGCCATGCTGGTCAGCGTAGTGAATAAAGGGCACGCCAAAGGCGCTCAGGTTCCCGGCTATTTTATAGCGGGTAAGACCGGTACCGCTCAAATAGCCCGAAAAGACGGGGTTGGCTATGAATCCGGCCGGCATAACGATACCTTTGTGGGATTTGCTCCGGTTGACGACCCGGCCTTTGTGGTTTTAACTAAAATCAATGATCCTAAAGATGTTTCCTGGGCCGAAGGATCGGCCGTGCCGTTATTTGGAGATATTGCAAAATTTTTGTTGGATTACTATCAAATTCCGCCGGACGAAGCGGAATAGGAAGTTAGGAGGTTAGGAAGTAGGAGGTTAGGAAGTAGGAGGTTAGGAAGTAGGAAGTTAGGAAATTAGGAGGCTAGCTTGCAGGTGCAAAGCCTGTAGGTGCAGAGTTTACTCTGCTTATGGATAAATTAATATTTAACACCAAATGAATTTTTTTCGAAAAATACTGGAAAAAAAATTAAGGATTCTGGCACGGGCGATTCTAAAAAAAT
>PFXJ01000049.1 GCA_002791595.1 candidate division Zixibacteria bacterium CG_4_9_14_3_um_filter_46_8 | reverse complement strand
GCGGATGGCTTTGTTGAAGTAATTTCATTTACCCCTTCTTACCCCTCTCCCAATGAATAAGCTAAAGGCCTATAAATGGGAGAGGGGAAATTATTTTTGGTAGCGCAGACATTCCTGTCTGCGAATGGTGCAAGGAAGGCCTCCCAGTCCCGATCTTATCGGGACGAGGACGTCTGCCGCGCACGCTATTGAATTTGCGCCAACCGCCAATTACTCGATCCCGATTTGCACATCGAGATATAGCCCGGAACAATACTTGGCGAATGCGCATTCTATTTGCTGATCCGTGAAATGTCTAGGTAACCCAGACATGGTTAAGCGCCTTGCATTTAATAAATAGCTTGAAAAAGGAGAGAAATAAAATGAGGGAAGATCCCCAAGAAAAACTAGCAAATCCGGAATACATAGAAATTATCGTAAGTCCAGGAGGTCCTTTAATGGTGCTGGGAACCTTGAAGGTGATCCTGAAGGGAGGTGAAGTCCTAAAGGAAGGGTCGAATTTGTCCTTCTGCCGCTGTGGACATTCACAAAAGAAACCCTTTTGTGATGGAACACACAAAACAATCGAATTTGATGAGTTGAAGTAGGTGGTCAGCATTCTCACTAATGAACACGCAGTTAATGCCCCATACCAGTACCTTTATAAATCAGGCATATATTTGATATAATTGATATTTAACTTGACTTTCAAACTCCAATTATGTATAATGAACTAAGGTAGAGAAAACCCCTGTAGTTTCTACACCAAGATTATTTCGCCAATAGCAAAATATTCGAGATATTCTTAATATTTGGGGAACCTTGAGAAATATTATCAAGTTTTCTTCGTAACAAGCTATAATCATGGCTTTGAGGTAGTACAAATAAATTTTTCTTAAGTTCAAATCAGGTTATTGTCCGTTGACATTTATTTAAGGCGTTTTCAAAGTGAGAAGTAATAAAGATTGCGATTTTGGTCAAGGAGGTGATGGTAGTTAGATTAAGTTCATAAGTGTCATTTACATTAAAATCATTCACTAAACAATTAGAAGGAAATATCAATAATGAAGAAACTATTCTTGCTAACATTTGCGATTTTAATTGCTTCAGCCGCTTATGCCGCTGAATTCCCTGGCGTAATGCCTACCGATTATAAGCCCAATGAAAATGGGCCGATTATTTCATCTTTAGATGTGGTAGCCACCGAAGTTGGCCTTATCAGCTGGTCGATTGATGGTCTGGGCACCAATAATACAACCGGCCTGATTCAAGTTGAGAAGCCTGCCGGGGCGACTGTCGCGCCGCCTATTTGATGTCGGCCACGACGGGATTTACCGGCTATCAGCTTGTTGCGGGCGATGTCAAGTTGGAAGGCACTGATATTAACTGGGATATGAGTTTGCCCAATGATATTGGTTCTTACAACTACTTCGCCAATGTTACCGGCCTGGTAGCTCCCATCGTCAATCCGGCTCCGGCTGGGATTATTGATGTCACCATCACCGAGATGAACACCTTTAACATCGATGGTGAACTTTTGGCCGTGATATTCAATGACCCGAACCAAACCAATGACATTACTGTAGCGATTATGTTTGGCGCCCAGAGCATTGCCGGTGACCAGTTCAATATTGGGCTGACGGAGCCGATTGATAATAATTCTCAGGTGCATATGTCGTTGGGGATTTCATATAGCTATCAGCCCGCCGGGCAGGTTAGCCTCATTGATGTCAACGGGGTCCGTTTGACCTCCTCGGCTGGCGGCCAGGATGATGGAGTTGCTGAGAATGGTGCTCTGATAACTGCCGGTGGAATCGGCGACGACATTGCTAACCCTCCTGATCCTTATGGACCAGATATCGATCCCCGCTACGACGATGAGCTGTATAACTTAAGACCGCTGTTGAATAATGGCGACGTTCTCATTACTGTTGATACAGTCAATCCCTCCAACGACGATAATATATTCTTTGCGGCTTTCTCGGTTACCGGCGCCGCTATTGTTGGCGAGGGCTGTGTTTTGACCCCGAATTTTGCTTCAGTGCCAGTCGGGAATCAGCACACCATTACTGCCACGTTGCAGGACGATAATGGCAATCGAATCCCAAATCGCCAGATCGATTTCGAAGTGGTATCAGGTCCGCACGCCGGCACCACTGGCAGTGACGTTACAGATGCCAATGGCGAAGCGACTTTCAGTTACACCGGCACTTCGACGGGCACCGACGTTATCGACGCTTCGTTCATCAATTCTCAGGGTCAACTTCAATACTCAAATAATACTGCCTCTGTCGAATGGACTCAGCTCACTGGCGCTTGCTGTGATGTGGAAATGGTCCCGGACACTTCTCCGGTTATTGTCCCACAGGGAGGCGTTTTCTGGTACACCGGAACCGTGGGCAATCCCTCCCAGAACCCGATAGTAACCGATGTTTGGGTTGGAATCAAGTGGCAGAATGTATTCTACGAAGCTCGATTGTTCCCGGATATTGCGCTGGAGCCGTATGAAGACATCAGCTCCCATATTGGCCAGCATGTATGCCATGATGTCTGTCCCAGTACCTTTATGTATTATGCATTTTGCGGTGACCACTCCACCATGACCGCCTGTGATTCAGTCTGGTTTCCAGTGACTGTAACGCATGCGAGAATCGCCGGTGGTGCGGATACGTGGATGCTTGAAGGAGAATGGGGTGTTGAAGACCTCCTCCCAACCGAAGTTAGCCTGGTTGGCAACTATCCGAATCCATTCAACGCTCAGACCAATATCACATTCGATCTGCCAGTTGCCGGTAACGTCAGCCTCGGCATTTACAATGTGATGGGTCAGGAAGTAGCCACATTGGTTAACGGTCAGATGGAAGCCGGACAGCATACCATAACTTGGGATGCGGCCAATTTCTCCAGCGGCGTTTACTTCTCCAAATTGCAGATTGGTGAAAACGTGATCACCAAGAAGATGAACTTGTTGAAGTAATCTCCCTTAAATTATTTTTCTAATTCAAAACCCCCGGGTGACCGGGGGTTTTTATTTGGCTTCCTTTTGTCATTAATCTGGCCTGCTGATAGCTTATTCTCAATGTTAAAAAAAGGTTGCGGAAATTGATATGCTTTATTTCTTTAGTTGCCAATCAATCAAAGGAGGTGATGCTTCATAGCAAAACATGCCGATAAACTTCCAACCCTCTAACCTATTCATCAAAAAAGGAATTGACGATGAGAAAAACCATCATTATCCTAATTGCTTTTACATTTTGGGCTGGGAACTTGTTCGCATCAAATGTGAATGATTGGGGACCCAATACCCTTCCCCCGCCAAGCATCTGTTGCGATGTTGAGATAATTCCGGATACTATTCCGGTCATAGTGACTCCCGGGAGCACATTCGGTTATACCGGTATTCTTTGCAATCCTTCCTTTGATTCGATCCTCACCGATGCGTGGATTGAGGTTGAATTCCTTGGAGTAAGATATGATATGGGGGCATATACTAATTTTCACCTAACTTCGGGTGAATGCCGCACCGGACACTTCCAGCAATTTGTCTGTTTAGTCGCACAACCGGGGGTAGCCTTGTATTGGGCATTTTGCGGCGACTATGAAACGAAGGAAGTATGCGATTCTTCATATTTCGAAGTTATTATCACCGAGGGCCGGCTTGATGGCGGTGCAAGTGAGTGGTCGCTCAATGTCGATTGGCAGGAGAACCAGCCGTCCAAAGAGCTAATGACAGCGGTAAATTATCCTAACCCGTTTAATGCTCAATCCAATATTATTTTCGATTTGCCGATCGCAGGAAATGTCAATTTGGAAATTTACAATTTGCTTGGTCAAAAGGTCGCCGTTCTTGCTGATGGAATAATGACAGCCGGCCAGCACAAAGTGATCTGGAATGCCGCTGATTACTCCAGTGGAGCATACTTCTATAGGTTGCGGACGGGCGAAGAGGTCATTGCCGGAAAGATGAACTTGCTGAAGTAGATTTTTTTCGGGAAGCAAATATGCGCTTTAGCCCCCGGTTGACCGGGGGCATTTTTTCTGCCGCATGGCCTCCAACAAAATTCATTATGTTGACATCCGAAATGATTCGGAGTAAAGTATGGCGAGATGAATAGTCAGGTCTATATGGACAATTCAGTGCTGAAGTCCTTTCATGATTTTCTCAGGCTGGAGCGAGGGCTGTCAACTCTAAGCTGTAAGGCGTATCTTGGTGCGGTGGCAGAGTTGGATGAGTATATCAAAGGTAGGAATATTGACATCCGGAATCTGGACGAGAGAACTATCGGAAAATACCTCGAACATATCTTCATCAAGGGAATATCGCCTTCGAGCATTGCGCTCAAAATCTCCGCATTGCGTCGTTTTTTTGACTATTTAATTGAGGAATCGATAATATCATGCAATCCGATCGATAAGATCGATTCCCCCAAGTTGGTGCGAAAACTGCCGGTGGTCTTGTCAATCAAAGAAATGGAGGCAATTTTATCCCAGGATTTTGGTTCCCAAAAACAGGGGAAGCGCGATAAAGCCATAATGGAATTCTTGTATTCCTCTGGCGCGCGGGTCTCCGAAGCGATAGATGTAAAAGTCGGTGATATACTTTTCGATATTGAAACAGCCCGCCTGCAGGGAAAGGGCGGGAAGCAGAGGTTGGTTCCTTTGGGAAAACCGTGTCTGGATGCGATTTTAGTTTATCTGGAAACATCGAGACATTTTTACACCGGGGTGCATTCGTATGATTATTTATTCTTGACATCCCATAAGAAGCATTTTACCCGCGATGCGCTTTTTAAGATGGTCAGGAAGTATGTTCGGAAAGCGGGAATCACGAAAGTGATATCGCCTCATATATTCCGCCATTCCTTTGCCACTCATCTTCTTGAGGGCGGCGCCGACCTTCGGGCAGTTCAAGAGATGCTCGGTCATGCCGATATTTCTACTACGGAGATATATACGCACATTGATCGAGAATACCTTAAGGAAATCCACTCCATATATCACCCCCGCGCACGGGCCGGCACGTGATACGCCCGTAATTTCCTCTTCTCAAAATAGGATTTATCATATCGCCCTGATGCAAAGGCATACTGCTCTTGAAGATCGATTGGGGAAGAGTTTTCTGCTGGAGAAGCCATCATTCCACTATTTCAAAGCATTTGAGGACCTTCTTGACTGCAATCGCCGCTATCATCT
>PFXJ01000116.1 GCA_002791595.1 candidate division Zixibacteria bacterium CG_4_9_14_3_um_filter_46_8 | reverse complement strand
CGCCTTCTCCGGGGAAATTTTTGACAAAGGAAGCATATAATGAATCATACCGCCGATCTTTGATACCGGATCATACATTGAGACGCCGATGCATGAACCCAAAGAATAAGTGATCAAGATGTCTTCAGTGGAATTCGAAATTTTCATCTCAGATATACCCACTACAATGACAGGCATTTTCTTATTCCTTTTGATAAATTGAAGGTCTGAGGCATCTGAATCCGCCGCAGGCGCGAGAGATGCTCTCCGCATGACCTAACATTAGATAACCACCCGGTTTCAATAATCTGGAGAACTCCGCCACCAGCTTGGCCCGGAGTTCCGTATCGAAATAAATCATCACATTCCTGCAAAATATGATGTCCAACCTATTCCTCAACGGGAATGGAAAAACAGATAAGTTGAATTGTCGGAAAACGACCATATTTCTGATTTCTTCTCGTATGAGATAGCTTTTTGAGCCGCCCTCCTTTATGGTTGTAAAATATTTGGTACGGATATGTTTTGGGATAGGAGCAATCCTGTCCTCAGGATACTCTCCAGACTGGGCGGTTACCAGGACATCCGAATTAATGTCAGTTGCCAATATTTTATATTCCATCGGATGATTGCCTGTCGATTCCTTGGCCTCAATGGCCATAGTGTACGGTTCCTCTCCGGTGGAACATGCCGCCGACCACATTCTTATTTTCTTAGCTTTCTCGGCCGCCCATATTTTCAATATTCCTCTCAGGAAGTTAAAATGCTCCGGCTCTCGATAAAAGCTGGTGACATTGGTCGATATTGCATCCAGCAAATGCTGGATTTCCTGACCTGTGGAATCCTCCAATACGCATTGAAGGTATTTCCCATAATCAGCCAATCTCAGTTTGCGCATCCGTTTGGAAACCCTGGCAGTCACCAGTGCGGTCTTATCTTGATTGAGGCAAATGCCGCTGGAGTTGTATATGAGGGTTCGTAACTTATTGAATACTGCAGTTTGCATTGCCTACCCCCGACATATTTCACCTTTACCTGAAATGGTAGCCACGAGTCATTGCCCCTCGGATTTGAGGAATTTTTCCAATTTCAACTGAATGTCTTTGGGGCTAAAAGGTTTTACCAGGTAGTCATTGGCCCCGGATTTGATGGCTTCTATGACTTTTTCCTTTTCCCCTTCAGTAGTGACCATTATGATGGGCACCTTGATATTCTTGGCGCGTATCTCCCGGATGGCTTCAATTCCGGTCATATTGGGCATATTCCAATCCATCAGAACCAGATTAACAGTATTCTTCTCGGACAAAATTTTGATTGCCTCCCGACCATCAGGCGCATCAAGGGTATCAGAGATGCCCGCCTTATTCAGCGCTCCGATTACGATCCTGCGCATAATCTGTGAGTCATCTACCACAAGCACTTGCATGCGCGACCTCCTGTTTAGTGGTGGACATTTGCTTAAAGCTTACCTCCAAAGAGAACTCCCCTAATTCACTTTCGAAGGGGAGCGAGAGCCATACCATCTCACCGAGATTCTGCAACCTATATATGCTCCCTCTGACCACCGTTGGCAGGCTTAACGAAATTGATTGGCCTTCAAATTTTGCTTTAGCGTTTCCAGCGACAATATTCACCAGTTCCCCAACTCCATCAATTACTGAAGAATCAACGCTCTTGAAACCAGTACCGACCATCTTCCCTATGATGGCCAATGCCGTTGGGACGGGCAGTTTGAGGGCCACTATCCCTTTGGCGGTTCCCGACAATCCTATTAAGCCGATAATGTCAGGATGCCCCTCGTCGGCGGCAGAGAGGTGCAGATCCTTCACTGCCACCTTGCTGTCCAACATGCTCTCGAAAACTTCTGAGATCGATTGAATGAACGGATTGATGTTTTCTGCCTTCATAGATTATTCCTTTATGTCTCTAAGCTCCGATGTTAGCGCTATTTTACTTGTTATCTTGTCGTATAGGGCGGTAATCGGCCCCATCAATATTTCCCTCGTGTCATGCTGAGCATCGTAAATTCTCAAGGCAACACCAGGATAAATCATATTGTAGATCACTATAATGGCGCCCTTACCTTTATGGATTTCCTCAACGAGTTTCTTATTCTCGTTTTCGAGTATTTCAAGCTGTTCTTCGCATTCTGCTATTTTGAACGTTATCTGAGTCATGATCTCTCGTTGAGCATCAGTAAGAAGACGCAGATTCCCTTTAAGCTTCTTGGCGGCCGGATTCAGTTTTTTCAAGTACTCTTTGATCTTCGCCATCTCTTCATTATTGGATTTGAATTTCCCGTGCAATTGGTAATCTACCCCGGCAATTAATGTGGTTTCTACATTGGCCTTCGAACCTGCCTCGCCGACCATAATCCCCTTCATAGCCATTACTTCGCCGCCCGCAATTCGCCCATCCCTGCAGTTCACCATATCTCTGGTCTTTATTTCCGATTGAAAGATTTCTTTTTTGGCCGCGACGGGGCCATCGGATTCAATGGACGCATTCAAGATATAATTTGCTACGACCCCGCCCTTCGCCTTGATAAGCTTTGATGTATTCTCATTTATTCCTTCCCTGACCACAAGTTTCCCATCACAGATTACTTCCGCCGGATAAACCAATCCTCTGACCTCGATATCTCCGGTTGCCTCCACCTTGAAGCCGGATTCAATATCACCCTGAATTATCAATTGCCCGTTGTGTTTGATATTTCCGGTATCAGCTCCGACATTACCATTGATGCGATAGATATTTTCCACATCCAGCAATTCGCCAACCAGCTTGACCCGCCCGGAGCATTTGGCACGAAACCCATTTTCCTTATCATCCCAAAAGACATTCGAGCCAGGCCTTATTTTGGTTGTCTTGGGTTTTTCCGCCTTGCACGGTTTCCCAAAAACATCAACTCCATCCTGGCCCTCTTTTGGCGAGATAATTTTTACCAGCAATTGATCCTTTTCGACAGCCGGGATTCCGGTTTTCTGGTGAAAGTCAATGAGGTGCGTTTCGGGGTCGATATAATAACTTTCGGAAAAGAAATCACCCAGCCATTCTATCTTCCCGTCCTGCGGTCTCTGGGGTGAAACGCCAGCCGCAACCGGAAATTCAATTCCCTCCTGGCCTTCCTTGGCCGCTTTCTCCGCCGCTAACTTCAGGGATTGCAGGTCCGGCTGGGCTTTAATGCCCATTTTTTCCAATTCCTGCTGAATGTTCGAAATGAACTGATTATCGTTGAGATGGCCAGGACAACAGTGGAGCATGACCGTAAGTTTGTCCTCAGTGACTGTTAACCTGAAAGAAGAATTCTCTACTTGAGTTTCATTCTTAACTGGTGATTCCATATCTGCCATCACGACTTGAACTTAAATCCAATTCCTAAAAGAGACTTGCTCATTTGCGGGAATGATTACGATCCCCTTTATATCTTTATTTCGGCTCATTTTGGCGACTGTCTTAGCATAAATTGTAATTGATTTCACAAAGCTGGACGATAATGTAAAATCCATTTCATCCGGTCTGAATCAATCCCATAATATAGGCGCGGGGTCATTCCCGGCCCCGCGCCATAGCTTCCGCATGGTGGCCTTTAGAAATCTGCCAACTCTTTCTCGTCCAGCGGTATCACTTTTTCGGCTTTGACATAGTTTTTATGTTCCGCTTCGCCGGATTGCAAGGCGGTGTTATCGGCGGCCCGCACTAATTTCGTCTTGGAAGAAGACTTACGGACCAAATTATGAATCCTGCTTTTCAGATCCTGACCGTGTGCACCGACCAACCCTTTGGTTTCCGCGCGGCCTATCCGCTGACGGTCCTGAATTATGCCTGTACTTCCGCTTCCTGAGGAACCTCCAACGATAACGGTCAATTCTCGGACTATCTCCTGTAATTGCTGGGCCTGGGAAGAAAGTTCCTCGCTGGCTGAAGCCGATTCCTCGGCATTGGAAGCGACCTGCTGAGTTACCTGATCCATCTGAGCCACCGCGGTATTGACCTGTTCAATGCCCTGCGCCTGCTCATTGCTGGCCGCGGAGACCTCGCTGATGAGTTGATTTACTTTCTTGATGTTTGTCATTATCTCGCCGAGTATTGAAGTGAACTCCTCAGTAGCTCTAACCCCATTTTCAGAGTTCTTCTGCGAACCCTCGATCAGGGAACTTGTATTTTTGGCCGCTTCCGCGCTTCTCATGGCCAGATTCCGCACTTCTTCTGCTACCACTGCAAATCCCTTGCCGGCCTCACCGGCACGAGCCGCTTCCACCGCCGCATTCAGCGCCAGCAGGTTTGTTTGGAATGCTATCTCATCAATGACCTTGATTATCTTGGCTGTTTCATCCGAGGATTTCTTTATTTCCTGGATGGCTTGCGTCAGCTTCTTCATCGATTCTGCGCCCTTATCTGCCGCAGTGCTGGCGACAGTGGAAAGCGAGCTGGCTTGATTGGCATTATCAGCATTCTGCTTGGTCATACTCGACATTTCCTCCAGCGCGGACGATGTTTCTTCCAGAGATGAGGCTTGTTCTGATGCTCCTTCCGCCAACGATTGGCTGGCGGCGGCGACTTGACCTGACGCCGAGCCAACCTGTTCCGCCCCTTCAGTCATATCGTTGATGATGCGATTAAGCGGTTTGGTAATTGCACGGGTGATAAACACCGCCAAAAGAATACCAACTATAACCGCGATTGCCAAACCCACTATCATGGTTGTGGTTGAAGCTGAAAGAGAGGATGAAGTCGAGTCAGCGCCTTTGTTGACATCTCCCAGAAAGGTAAGCCCATCAGATTTTGTTTGTTCCAAAACGGTTTCAGCGGCTTTAGCCATCTGTGAGACGATCCCTTCGCGCGCCATCCAGTTGCTGACGAAACTTTCGAGGGCGGTTTTGTATTCTCTTGCGCTATTCCGGAAATCCTCGATTTTCTTGAGATCTATCTCTTGTGTTGTGAGTGGGATAAGAGAGGCCAATTTGGAATCCATTTCATCGAAATTCTTTAAGGCATTCTGGAGCAGTTGTGGTTCGCGTAGAGCCTGAGCCTTCCAGCCCATCTGTCTCACCATATTCTTTAAGTTAATGACTTCGTTGACCGTAGTGATTTTATAAAGGCGCTCATTAAGTTTGTCCTTTCCGGCCCCAGTCTTTATATCCTTTGCAGTCTTCTCAGTCTGATCCGTGAGGTAGGAAGAGGAGTTATCTGAAAATAATTTTTCCGTCCCTACCATATTGTCCCGCTCTTCGCCCA
>PFXJ01000075.1 GCA_002791595.1 candidate division Zixibacteria bacterium CG_4_9_14_3_um_filter_46_8 | reverse complement strand
TGCGACCACGTGGTTATTAGTTTTTCTTCCTAATTTAATACGGCAACCTTCCTTTTTTAACCTCTTTCCAATTTTATAACATAGTATCTACCGACTTGACGGCACAACAGAAAACCCTTGACAAAAGCATTCCTGCTTATATAAGATTATGCTGGGCTGGCTACGGTGCGGAAATGCTTATGAGAGTGGTTGGTATTATAGTAATCGTATTGTTGGCGGCCTGCGTGATTGTCGTAAGACCTGCTTGGGTGGGCGGGTATCAGCTTCCCAGCTACCGGGACGTCGATTGGAACTCTGTTGGCATTCCCGGGAGTATTAATGATTACCAATCGGCGTTCATTAATGAAGATCACTTTGTTGATCTGGCGCGCGTAATGGGATCATCGGTGGAGATATATCTCAATCCCGGAGTTTCATCCGGGAAGGGTGGGCGCTTTGCTGATGGGCCGTCGATGGTCATTGGCATTGATGATTTTGAGAAGGCGACGGCCAAAGGTTCTTTGATCGGTTCTCGCTGGCCATACTTGGTTCAAAAGTACGGCGTTCGCACCCCCCCAAATCAAAATGAGCCAGTCGGACACATCACCTCCGCCCAGCATCTTCAGTGGACCAACTCGGTTAGAAGAAATATCCGACACGATAGATTTCGAGCGGAAGTGGGAATTCATTACTGAACCATATAGCGGCCTCATAGGGTTTTCGGTGGCTGACCTTGACGGAGACGCAGTCCCAGAGGTAATCGTTATGTTTTGGGTGGAAAGAGACACCACTTGGGGGGGGGAGATTGCAGATCTTTAAGAACTATGGTGAAGGGAACTGGCGACTGGAAATGGACACAACTGGATACGACTATACCCATGGCATGGTGGCTCATGATTTTGACGGCAACGGACGCGCTGAAATAATCTGGATACATCACGATGATTCCAAGGTTGTGGAATTTACAAATATCCATCAATACATCATTGGTGAATGCAGTATCGCCGGGGACTGGGATGCCGACAATGTTGGTCTATCTTATCTGGCGTATCCCGAAGGAGAATCCCTCCCGATGATCGGAGCCATCCACTTGTATTTGAAACCGTGGGAATGTCCATTGTGCTATGATGAGTACTATGACACCTGGAAGTTTGTGAGACGATCAGGTAACTACTGGCTATTCGGAACCTATTATCCAAGATTCAAAGCCTCATATCCTCTCGGCATGGAAGATATTAAGATAGCGGATGTCGATAACGATGGGATAAGCGAAGTGGTCCCCGGGATATTTCGCCAATTTCCACTCGGGCCCGGCACTGAATTCCCCACTTTCTATTTTGATAATATAGATCGAGACCGTGCTACTTACGATACCATTTATATTCATCATGGTCTATACATGATGTCCTACCGGTCCGCGGTTCAAGACTTCGATATCGATGGAATGAATGAATTAGTATATGGGGGCGCGGGATAAGAGGTTGCCAGAAATGCGATGTATTCGCCTTATTACCTGTTTTTCGATGGTCTAAATAATGGGGAGTATAATGCAATCCATATCGATTTCGATTCGTTTGAAGAATTCCCTTGGCTATTCGGCAAACCAGAATTTTATGGAAATAGTATCTTAGCAACATGGACAGAAATACCAGCATGGCGCCCGGATTCGAGTTCAGAAATCAACAATTTCGAACTGCTCGAATGGGAAAATGATCATTTTAGACCTCTTTACAAGGGTGGGATGATTGAATATAGAACTAATCCGGGTTATACTTGGGAGTATTACATAGGCGATATTGATGGTGACGGTTTCGAGGATATAATATTTTCCTGTGGTTGGCCGGCGAACCAATTCGTTCATTGGGAACGCAAGCCGTTTCTCCTGGGGCTGAAGGAATTTTCAACCAATACAGATAGCATTTATTCAGATACTTCCGCCTATGTGGAGGTGACCATCAAGCTCAAATCCCCGCGCCCGGACATTGATCTCACCGTCTATAAACAGATCAAATATGACGCGAAGCGTATATTCATTTTTTACAAGCTGAACCCTGAGCCTTTGGCAAATGATACACTCTTCACCTTAAGGGATGAAGTGGTGATACCCGGCATTCCATGTTATTATTTCTTGGCCGCCGATGACCATGACGGCTGTCCATCGATGTACGGTCCGGTTTTCGGAGTCCCTCCGGAGGACCTTCAAGAAATTCTTTCAGCTTTTATCGTCTTTCGGTTGGGAAACAGCGACACATTGGGGATTAGCTGGACAAGCAGATTCAAGGATTCACAGTGGGAGCTGTATCGCTCCACAGACTCCGAACATGGATATGAGAAAATCGGCGCCGAGGTCTATACCGGTGACAGGGGCCACTTTGTTCGGGATGGAGGATTGGCCAGGGGGATTGAGTACTATTATAAACTGCATCTGCTCTGGCCCGAAAACGAAGTGAGCTGGTATGGGCCAGCGCACAATTCTGTTCCTGAAGTGAATTATCCGACTATGATATCTATAGATCCTCCTTCTCCTAACCCGTTTGAAGATCACACGCGCCTCGGAATAAAAATGCTCCGCGATAGCGAAAACGGGAAGCTGACCAACGTTACTTTGACTATATACAACATTGCCGGCCAAAAGGTAAAAACGATCAGGCTGGATAATATCCCTGTGGGAAGTTCAGAACTGATATGGGATGGGACCGATTCACACGGCGAATTTACTTCCTCAGGCATATATTTTTATAGGATATCGATCTCTGGACGCGAGGTCAAAATGGGCAAGATGCTTT
The DNA here is from genome assembly GCA_002791595.1 of candidate division Zixibacteria bacterium CG_4_9_14_3_um_filter_46_8. GTDB lineage: Bacteria > Zixibacteria > MSB-5A5 > UM-FILTER-46-8 > UM-FILTER-46-8 > UM-FILTER-46-8. The sequence goes on along the minus strand of PFXJ01000075.1, from coordinate 2,366 downwards.
ATTTGAAGTAAAAGGCGGCAATTCGGGGCTAAATCGTGATGGTATACTTTTTGAAAGTGGGAAGACAAATGAGGTCGGTGGAATTCCGCAGCAGGGAACCATACTATTACTTGGGATGCTTCACATTATTCGAGCGGGATATATTTCTATAGATTGTCCGTCCCGATGGGATCGGGATCTTCGACAGGGGAGAAGTCGATTACGAAGAGGATGACGCTGCTGAAGTAGGTCGTGGGGCTTGCTGCCCGTCCCGATAAAATCGGGACGGCCTACCCGATTGAAGGATAGGTTAAAACCTATCGTTATTTTTTGAGTGAAGTTCTCCAGACTGAAGTCTGGAGTCTCAATGGTAGCCGAAGGCTTGTCCTTCGGTTTATCCCCTCGTCCGAGGCACAAGGCCTCGGCTACCGGTAGCGCAGACATTCTTGTCTGCAATTCATGGTGGCGCCGGACAGGAATGTCCGGCCTACTTCTGGAGGGTCCCGCTTTGTCGTGACCGCCGCAGGCGGAGGCAGGAGAGGGAATTGGAGGGACGCGTTTCATCGTGTCCTCTATCTCACCAACTTCCTATATCGATTCCTGCGATTTTCAAATAAACCGATCCCCATTTCCTTCACGCGCCATTTCTCATACTCTTGGAAATTGCCATCAAACCATCTGATTTTTCCATCCCCTTCAAAGACCAATAAATTCGTGCAGATCCGATCCAGGAAAAATCGATCGTGGCTTATCACCAGCACACAGCCGCTGAAATTGAGTATCGCTTCTTCCAGCATCCGCAGTGTGTTGACATCAAGATCATTGGTGGGCTCATCGAGGAGGATTACATTGCCGCCAACCTTCAAAACCTTCGCCAGATTGCATCGATTGCGCTCACCGCCCGAAAGTTCATTAACCGTCTTCTGTTGATCCGCGCCTTTGAATCCAAAACGAGCCAGATACTGCCTGACCGGCATCGCATTCTTGCCCAGCAAAATCTCCGAAGCCCCTTCGCCAATCTCATCAACCAAAGGTTTATCGCCTTCCAGCGAACCGCGCTCCTGCTCGATATATGCCAATTTCACTGACGAACCCACATTCACCGCTCCCGTATCCGGTTTCTCTGCGCCCATGACCATTTTCAGCAAAGTCGTTTTTCCGGCGCCATTCGGTCCCACCAATCCCACAATCGCCGATCGCGGAATTTTGAATGTTGAGTCTGTAAAAAGCTGGTTATCGCCGTATCGTTTGATCACTGCATCGAATTCAATCACCTGATCCCCCAATTCCGGTCCCGGCGCAATTTGAATCAATCCACCGTCATCTCTAAATGAAGCGGTTTCGCGGGCGACAAGCTGCTCGTACTCAACAATTCGGGTTCGCGCCAATTGCTGACGATCCTGATTGCTCATTTTTATCCAGGCAAGTTCCCTTGCCAATGCCCGTCCTCGAGGCGAATCCTTCTTCTCATCAGCTTTCAATCTGGCAATCTTCTGCTCCAGCCATGAGGTGTAATTCCCCTCATACGGGATGCCATGCCCGCCATCCAGTTCCAATATCCATTTGGTGATATTATCAAGAAAATAGCGGTCGTGAGTTACAATAATCACTGTGCCGGGGTAATCGCGAAGCTGGCCTTCGAGCCACTCAACTGTTTCCGCATCCAGATGATTGGTGGGCTCATCAAGAAGCAGAAGATCCGGTTGCTCCAGAAGCGCTTTGCAGAGAGCCACGCGCCTTTTTTCGCCGCCGCTTAGAGTCCCCACAATGCGATCGTCATCGGGAAGACAAAGCGCATCGCTGGCCATACTCAATTTGTGATCCAGATTCCAGGCATCGGCGGCATCAAGTTGATCCTGCAGATCCCCGAGGCGGTTCATCGCCTTTTCCATATCATCATCGGACATCGACTCTGCCATACTTGTGGTCAGGTCGTTATATTTACGAAGCAGAGAGGATGTTTTTTCGAATGCCAACTCCAGAGTTTGTCTTACCGTCAGCCTTTCATCAAGCTCCGGCTCTTGCATAACTATTCCGGCTCGATACCCAGGGGTAATGAATGCCTGCCCTTGGAAATCATCATCGATGCCGGCCATAATTCTAAGCACCGTCGATTTGCCTGAGCCATTTTCCCCCACGATCCCAATCTTGGCGCCCGGGTAAAAACAGAGATTGATATTTTTGAGCACCTGTTTCTGCCCATAAAATTTATCAAGCCCCAGCATCGTGAATATGTATTTATCTGCCATCAAAGATCCCTTTCCACATTTCCAATATAAAACAAAATCCTCGGGCAGATGTCAAGACGGTAATAAATCACAGCACAAGATTCGCAAAGATTTGGATTTGCCCGGCAGGGAGCGTTGCAAAACTGCGGGTAGATACTA
>PFXJ01000022.1:5262-9002 GCA_002791595.1 candidate division Zixibacteria bacterium CG_4_9_14_3_um_filter_46_8 | reverse complement strand
CACTTATCAATATACCGCATATCTTGATAACTTATTTGCCCCGCGCACGACATTGCACGGGACGCTGGTCGATGTCTATGGAGTCGGGTTGCTATATACGGGCAGATCAGGAGTCGGCAAATCGGAATGCGCGCTGGATTTGGTGGAACGGGGCCATCGGCTGGTGGCCGATGATGTGGTAACGATTACTCGCAAAGCACCCACAGTGCTGATGGGCACTGGCACGGAGTTGTTGGGGCATCATATGGAAGTCAGAGGGATAGGCATCATCAATATTGAGAAGCTCTTTGGCATTCGTGCCATCAGAATGCAGAAAAGAATTGAAGTAATGGTAAAGTTGGAGATTTGGGATCATCAGAATCAGTATGAGCGCGTCGGAATCGACGACAAATATACTACTATACTTGGCGCTGAGATTCCTTTGGTGACCATTCCACTATCTCCAGGAAAAAATATTACGGTTATTTCAGAGGTAATCGCGATGAATCATATGCTGAAGGTCTATGGGCAAAATTCGGCTCTGGATCTCTCGAGGCGCATTACTGATGAGATAAAGAGAAAAAGCAAAACCACTGATTACCTTGAGGCAGACTTCGAATAGCAACACTGTACCCGGCATCATCTTCGCTCATGGCAATGTGGGCGAGGCTTTGAGGGAGGCGGTCGAAGGGATGATCGGCTTACGAGATGATTTTATCGCCATAAGCAATGCGGATGCCGGACCTGATGAAATCGAAGAACGATTGCAGGTGATTTACCAAAAATATAGGGATTATCATTGCATCTTTATTTTTATCGATTTGTTCGGATCCAGTTGCTGGAAAGCTGCCCGTCTCTTATCATTAAGAAATAAGAACATCAGAATTATCACGGGAGTCAATTTGCCGATGCTTCTTTCTTTTTTGACAAAACGTGATAGATTTCCAGTGGATGATCTGGAGAATTTGGTTCGGGAAGCCGGCAAACGGGGAATTGAGAGCCGGGGATAATGAAGACTGTATTCTATAGAGTCGATGAGAAATTTATTCACGCCCAATTTATTTATGGCTGGCTTCCGTTCCTGAACGCCAAGATAGTTATGGGCGTATCGGAAAAAACAGCAAACGATCCCGAATCTTCTCATGCCTATATTGAAGCGTTGCCGGCTGAAATTAGTGCCAGCATAATTCGTCCTAAGGAAGCAGTGAAAAGCAATATTGGCGAATACGAGGCGGAAAGAATGGTGGTTTTGTTTTCCTCCCTGCAGGATGTCCTCCTATATTTTGAGGCCGGGGGAAAAATAAGACGGTTGAATCTGGGGGGGATATATCCATTGCCGGACAGAAAGGAATACCTTCCATTCATTCATCTTACCGATGAGGAGAAAATACTCGTGATTGAGATGATTTCGACCGGCACTGATATCTACTGCCAGGATACTCCCTATTCAGAACCGAGGGAATTGCTGAGCATACTTCAACCAAAACAGAATCTAAAGTCGGGAAAAAATGAATAGCAGGAATATAGAACTTCAGGTCGGAATCGTAATATTTTTGGCGATCATTATCCTTGGCTACGGGGTCATTTGGCTGAAAGAATATCGCTTTGACATTGAGCGTTACAGTTATGCCGTCCTTTTCCCCGAAGTTGGATCGCTGGACATCGGTGACCCGGTGGCAGTATTGGGTGTAGATAAGGGCGAGGTACAGCACATTAAACTGCAGGAGGGAAATGTTTTGGTGAGCTTTAATCTGACCAAGGATGTGGTTCTGAAGAAGGACGCTGAATTTACTGTGATGAATATCGGCCTGATGGGCGAACGATTCGTTCAGGTGAGGCCCGGGCATTCTGATACGCTCCTGGATCTCTCCATACCAGCCAAAGGCTATTATGATACCGGCATTCCTGAGGTGATGGGAATGATGGGCAGGGGAATTGATGAGATTCGCGAATTGATTAGGATTCTTACTGGAACGATCGGAACCGAGCAGACCAAAGTTGATATCGCCAAGATTATTGAGAATATGCTTTCATTGACAAACGAAGCCAGGATACTATTGGATTCCACTAAAGGAGGATTGGTAGCTTCAATTGACAATTTGCAGTATTCTACCTCAAAGCTTAAATCTTTGGTTGACAGCAACGAACATAAATTTAGCAGCACGGTCGTCAATTTGGATTCCGCCTCGACAAAATTCAACGTATTGGCGGATAAGCTGACTGAAATATCAGAGAATTTCAAAACCATCAGTGAAAGACTCAATTCTGACGACAACACACTCGGAAAATTCCTTAAGGACAAAGAGTTCTATGATAAGCTTAATGGTACGGCCGCCAACCTTGATTCGCTAATTCTTGATATTAGGAAAAACCCCAAAAAATACATCAGCCTTGAGATCTTCTGATTTGAACCCTTTTCCTGCCTATGGTTCCGTCTCAAGAAGGCAATTGTAAGTGACCGGCGGGGTTGTCTAAGCCAGAAGAAAAAAGGGACGATCATATTAAGATATGGAGAAATTCACTAGATTTATTTTCGCAATTCATGGCCATCAGCCAATCGGAAACTTTGATTTTGTTTTCGATAATTCATATAAGCGCTGCTATGAGCCATTTATAAAATCTCTTTTTGAATTTCCGCAATTCAAATGCTGTCTCCACTACAGCGGGATTCTACTCGAATGGATAAGGATCCATTACCCGGATCATATCGGTATGATTCGGACGATGGTCTCGCGAGGGCAATTGGAGATGCTTTCCGGAGGTTATTATGAACCGATCCTGGCTATCATTCCTGATGAAGATAAGATCGGGCAGATCAAGAAACTTTCCCAATTGGTAAAGAAATTGACCGGCACCCAGCCACAAGGAATGTGGTTGGCGGAACGGGTTTGGGAGCCTCATCTGCCCTCTTCCCTTTCGGATGCCGGTATGAAATATGTGATCGTGGATGACACTCACTTCAAGTATGCCGGATTAGATGACAGCGAACTTGATGGCTATTATATCGCTGAGGAGATCGGCAAAATGCTAAAGGTCTTCCCCTCCAGTAAATATCTTAGATACTCGATACCTTTCAAGGATGTTGCTGAAACAATCGATTTCTTGAAAGGATTTTGTGACCAATCGGCCTATCCAGTAATTGTATATGCTGATGATGCTGAGAAATTCGGGATGTGGCCCGGGACTTTCGAACTCTGCTATAACCAAGCGTGGTTAAGTAATTTTTTTGAGTCCATGCTGAAATGTTATGATTTTATTCGAACCGTTCATTTTGCAGATGTCTTAAGAGAGATCGCTTCCAAAGGGAATGTTTATCTGCCAACTGCCTCTTATGCCGAGATGATGGAGTGGGCGCTTCCTGCCAGGGCCACCGTGGAATTGCAGGATTTCGAAAAGAAACTGAAAACGGATGGCTTGTCTGAGAAATATGGAGCATTCGTCAGGGGCGGTTTCTGGCGGAACTTCCTTTCTAAATACCCGGAGTCCAATAATATCCACAAGAAAATGCTCTGGGTTGATGAAAAAATCAAGAGAGCTTCGTCCAACTTAATCACGGGAAAGCAGAAAGCATTGCTCGATAGAGCGACCGACGAGAAGCGCAAGGGCCAATGCAATGATTCCTACTGGCATGGGGTTTTTGGGGGACTTTATTTGAACCATCTTAGGACCGCAATTTACGAACACTTAATCACTGCGGAGACCTTGATCGATCAGGCAACCCATCAAAATTCAAACTGGATTGATGTTGAAAAGATGGATTT
>PFXJ01000022.1:0-5217 GCA_002791595.1 candidate division Zixibacteria bacterium CG_4_9_14_3_um_filter_46_8 | reverse complement strand
ACTATGGCTCGCCGGGAGGAACCATACCACAGGAAGATACTCGAGAAGCTGACCCTGAAACCATCTGATGACTCTACGGCCAGCATACATGATTTGGTTCTGACCAAAGAGGAAGGGTTGGAAAGGCTGCTTAACTATGATTGGTACCGCCGCACTTTCCTGATTGACCATTTCCTGAGAGCTGATACTACTTTAGATAGCTTTGCCGCCTGCGACTATGCGGAGCAAGGGGATTTCATCGATAAACCATTCGAATTGAAGAGCAGGAAAAATGAAAATGAAGTTAAGATAATTCTGTGGCGGCACGGGCAAGTTTGGGCGGGAGAACGCTGGTGTAGTGTTCACTTGAAAAAAGAAATCATCGTTCCCAATAACAAGGCTTCATTTGCTGTTCGCTATACGATCATCAATAATCATCCCAGTGAAATTCCGATTTGGTTCGGGACAGAATGCAACCTATCTATGCTTGATGGAGAATCGGATGACCGCTATTATATCATCGAAGGCCGAGAGATTTCACCGCGCAAGCTATCCAGTAAGCATTATTTGAACGACATTACCGGTTTCGGCGTCGAGGACAGATATCTAAAGGTCAAGTGTGAATTCCGACTTTCCGAGACGGCAGACCTCTGGCTTTTCCCTATCCATACCGTTTCGCTTTCGGAAGCGGGATTCGAAAAGGTTTATCAATCATCGGTACTGATGCCCCAGTGGAAATCGGTTTTATCCCCCGGAGACTGCATGAAATTCGACTTGTCATTCACTATCAGTGCCTTGTAATCGTTTCGATCATAAAGTGTCTTCATCCTCAGTGCTTATACATTTCATCCCTATTCTTCCCGCCTTGTGCGCAGGCTGATTTCCGTTGACTCCGCTGAAATGGATTACTAACTTTCCACAATAAGATATGTTGAATGAAAGGACTTGAGATGCCTATGGAGATTGAACCATTGGATTTTACCGATGAGGATGAGGTAGTCCAATATATTCGCCAGAAGAAAATTACGACCATCGACCTGAAATTTCCGGATCTTTTTGGACGGTTGCATCACGTCACCATCCCATCCATTCAATTAAATGATGATTTGTTTGAAAATGGAATTCCATTTGATGGATCTTCGGTCCCAGGATTTAAGGCGGTTGAATCTGGCGATATGGCTCTTTTGCTTGACCTAAAAACCGCAAAAATCGATCCATTTTGGAATGAGAATACTATTTCCTTTTTATGTGATGTCGTTGAATCTGGCTCAAAGGAACCATTCTCGCGTGATCCCAGATATGTGACGCGAAAAGCGGTCGAGTATATGCGGTCAACCGGAATTGCTGATACCAGTTTTTGGGCGCCGGAATTTGAATTCTATATTTTCGATTCCCTGGTATATCAAAACGATGTCAATTCATCGGGATATGTTATCGATTCTGAGGAAGCTTCGTGGAACACCCACAAGGTTGAACCAGTTAATTTGGGACATAAGATTCCCCAAGGGGGCGGCTATCATGCGGCGCCTCCGCTGGATCATTTTTTTAATCTTCGGACAGAAATGGTAAATGTTTTGGCGGCATCGGGGATCCGGATTCGCTATCATCATCATGAAGCGGGCGGACCAGGACAGTCCGAAATAGAAGTGATCCTTGGGGAACTTGAGAAGATGGCGGATGACGCCGTCTGGATCAAATATGCGATCAAGATGGTTGCCAAGAAAAATGGAAAGAGCGTAACCTTTATGCCCAAACCCCTATTTAATGAAGCGGGCTCGGGAATGCATTTTCATCAGATGCTCTACAAAAATGGCAAACCGCTTTTCTATAAGAAAGGAAATTACGCAGACCTTTCAAAGCTGGCGTTGAATTATATCGGCGGATTGCTTACGCATGGCAGGGCGTTGTTGGCGTTTACCAATCCATCGACAAATTCGTATAAGCGCTTGATTCCAGGATTTGAGGCGCCGGCAAATCTTTTCTTTTCATTGGCAAATCGTTCCGCGGCGATTAGAATTCCCAAAGATGCCAACACGCCCGAGAAGAAAAGGATGGAATTTCGTCCGGCTGACGCCACCTGCAATATTCATCTGGCGATGGCGGCGCAATTGATGGCGGGGCTGGATGGAATTATTAATGAGATTGATCCGACCGAGGAAGGATATGGGCCATTCGATGAAAATATATTTTCATGGACGCCAAAACAAAGGGAAAAATTACGGAGCCTGCCATTTTCTTTATGTCAGGCGTTGGAATACCTGAAGGAGGATCACGAATTCTTATTAAAGGGGAACGTTTTTACAGCCGATTTAATTGAGAAGTGGATTGATTACAAATTGAATAAGGAATACTATAATGTCCGGAATCGTCCGCATCCGATGGAATTTCAACTTTATTACGATGTCTAGGCTTAAGAGCCAACACGGAGGGGATCAAAATGAGAAGCATAGAGACTTGTGCCGACATTGCTCGAACAGAGAGCATTAACAAGGAGGCGGCAGTGGCTATTAGTTACACAAATGAGGAAATCTTACGCTTGATTGATGAGAACGATGTTACATACATCCGACTCTGGTTCACTGACATACTGGGCCAGTTGAAAGGAATGTCCATCACGAAGAGCGAAATTGGCCAGGTTCTGGAAGAGGGACAAGGATTTGATGGGAGCTCCATTGAGGGATTTGTTAGGATTCAGGAATCGGATCTGATGGCGATTCCGGACCTTTCCACTTTTCGCATATTTCCGTGGGCGGTGGGCGGAGAGAAGGTGGCGTTGCTCTTCTGCGATATCCAGACTCCCGATGGCGAACCATACGGGGGCGATCCGCGTCAAGTGCTAAAGAGGGTTAGCGGGAAATTGGCGGCGAAAGGATTGGTCTGCAATCTTGGTCCGGAGCTTGAGTATTTCTATTTTGAAAATCCAACGAACCCGCAGATTATTGACAAGGGAGGCTATTTCGACTATGCAACAGTTGACAAATCCACCAAACTTCGCAAAAAGACCGCCAATGCTTTGGAGGCTTTAGGGATCAAGGTTGAATGCACTCACCATGAGGTGGCGCACAGCCAGCAGGAAATCGACCTGAAATATCAACCGGCGTTAAAGATGGCCGATTATGCCATGATTTATCGCTTGGTAGCGAAAGAATTAGCGATGGAAGAAGGGGTTTATGCCTCCTTTATGCCCAAGCCAATATTTGGCCAAAATGGCAGCGGGATGCATGTTCATCAATCCCTATTCTCCGGTGACAATAACATATTTTTTTCTCGCGATGATAGCTACCATCTTTCTGAGACCGCCAGAAGCTATATTGCGGGCGTACTGAAATATGTGCCGGAATTTTTATTGGTAACCAATCAGTGGGTCAATTCCTATAAGAGATTGATCGATGGCTACGAGGCGCCGGTATATATCAGCTGGGGAAGGCGCAACAGGTCCTCATTGGTCAGAGTGCCGATGTATCGCGTTGGCAAGGAAAAAGCAACTCGTATTGAATTGCGCTGTCCTGATCCGGCCTGCAATCCTTACCTGGCGTTTGCAGTTATGGTGTCTGCGGGTATGGCAGGAATCCAAGAGGGATTAGAGCTATCGCCATCGGTGGAAGAGAATATTTTTGATATGTCAGGAAAAGAGCGGAAAGAACGGGGGATTAAGTCATTACCAAACAGCCTGGAAAATGCCATCCGCGAATTCGAGAAGAGCAAATTGATGCGGGAAGTCCTCGGAAATCACATTTTCGAAACATTGATTGCGAATAAGTGGGTGGAATGGGACAAGTATCGGATGCAAGTAACGGACTATGAAATCAAAGAATATTTCCCTTGGTTATAGCAATCCATCAATTATTGAAGACAAAAGGCCCTCGCTCCCGCGAGGGCTTTTGTTCATCAAACACATCTGTTAGCGGTCTGATAGCAAATAAATAAATCCACATACTCCAACAAAAGCCGAATCTATGGACAAGAACACATAGCATATTTGTGTTATCTTGAAATAATACTATTATTCACATTCCCTCCTCTGTTGATTCTGGACCTGCTCTAATCTAAAGTTACAAAATGTGTACAGCATAATCGATAACTAGACCGACTAGCTTGACTATGTTCGTGATTCTTTTATTAAAATACTTCTTGACAAATTTTGAAACGTCGCATATATTAGATATGTTCATGGTAACCTCAAGCTTTTCTTCGGAGGTTTATTAATTCAAATTTTGAATCATCGGGTGTATTTTCTCAAGCCAATACTGCCAAGGATCGTCGGCTGGTGGATCTTCTCGCTAAAAGGGATTTTTCGTTCTAAATTCACAGATTGCGCCTGAAATCAGGATGCAAAGCAGTAACTTCCTAAACTGTCTGGAAGGAGGTGAAGTTTACACAATTAAATATATGCTAATTCCCGGAGGCTATACGGTGCGTATTTGCCTACCGGAAGAGTACTAAAACTACTGAGTTAACCGAAAACTTTTTATCTGGAGAAACTCTAAAATGAAGAAACTAATCTTATTATGGTGCGTTATTTTTGCATTATCAATGATTGGTAGTGCTGTTGCCCATGATACTTCTTCGAAGTACACGGTCAATGAAAACGCAAAACTAATCAAGCAATTCCAAATGGAAGATCAGCTGGAAGCCGAGAAATTGGCAACCGAGAGAGCCAAAGTAGAGGCGATGACCTCCAATATTGCCACGTTGAAGGCTCCCTATTCTGGTCCAATTTACAAGTCAGATCCGAACGTCATCCTTCAGGGCGGCGAAGATTTTGGCTCTGCCACTGCTATTGGCAGCATTCCGTATAGCAATATCGGAACCACGATAGGGTATATTGATGATTACGATGCGATCTGCCCCTACACCGCTCCCGGTTCACCGGACGTGGTTTATTCTTATACACCGGTTTCCAACGAAACCATAGACATCACTCTTTGCGGCAATACTGATTACGACTCCAAGTTGTATGTGATGGATGCGGCGATGACCGTTATTGGCTGCAATGATGATGCGTGCACCACTCCCAGTTATCCCTCGGCGTTTGTTTCTGAAGTCATTGGCGTTTCCTTGACTGGCGGAACAACCTATTATATCGTAGTTGATGGCTATGGCGGCTCTGCCGGCAATTATACCATCGATATCACCGGATTCATCCCCTGCATAGTCACCTGCCCAATAGGTGGGATTCTTGAAGGCGAGCCGGATTGCGGTCCCGAATATGTCGATAATTACAATGGCGGCTGCAAT
>PFXJ01000003.1:5314-6086 GCA_002791595.1 candidate division Zixibacteria bacterium CG_4_9_14_3_um_filter_46_8 | reverse complement strand
CTTATGATATCTGCTGTTTAGACCCAGAAGGATTAATAGTTGCCCACTTTGAGGTCTATTTTAATTCGAATTCTTGTATCCGCATCGCTTTTGATTATTTGTGATGAAACCTTGCTTGCGGCCAGAAGTGGGTATGGTGAGGGTGATTGGGTGAGCTTCGGAGCCGCCAAAATAATTACCTCAATTGCCTTCGATAATTCTGCTGTCTATTTTGCTACCAGGGAAGCTGGAATCTTAAGATTCGACCGCTATTCAGAGCGATGGAGGGACCCTCTCACTACATCCGATGGACTTCCATCGAATAATATCAACCGCATCGCCTATGATCAGGATCAAAACGAGCTTTGGCTGGAAACTGATGGGGGCGTGGGCGTGTATGAACCGACCTTCCAAAGATATTTGCCAGGTGGGATTTTCCCGAGCAATTTGGAGCGCCGTAAATCGGAGGATTTCAATCCGGGTAGCTTATTCATGGAATTTGGATATACCTATTTCCCGGGATATGTGCTGGACCCTCAGGCCAGAAGATATTACATGACCACAGTAGTGACAGATGATAGATATCGTGCCTGGATGGGATTTAACGGGCTTGGTGCGGCAATGCTCAATACTCGCTCCAGCGATCTGCTACTGTTGCGCTCTGGGCCATTCACAAGCGACCTGCGCGCGGTTGTATCTGATGGTGACCAGCTTTACACCGGCGGTTATCCCGAAGCAGGACAAAGAAGCGGTATGGCGATATTGAAATTCAATAATTCCGAATGGGCCTACT
>PFXJ01000003.1:0-5242 GCA_002791595.1 candidate division Zixibacteria bacterium CG_4_9_14_3_um_filter_46_8 | reverse complement strand
ATTTAACGGACTGCTGTCAAATTATATCTCCGCCATTGCCGTAGATAGGGAATTCGTTTGGGTTGGATCAGACAATGGGATCAATCTCATTCGATTGGGTAGCGACAGAGGCGATAGTCTGATGGCCTCGATGATTCCCCGGGATCAGTCCTTCATAGGATTGTCGGTTTACGACATTGAGATTGATGATAAGTTCATCTATTTGGGGACAGCGGACGGACTTTTTTACCGGGTACGGAGCGGCGAAATCTGGCAATCTTACAACCCGACAACTATCGGTGGGTCGCGTGATATAACCGCAATTCTATCCACTCCAAACGGGCTATGGTTAGGTCACTCCGAGGAAATAGTTTATTTTAATCCCAAGGATGAAGTTCGCACGGGCTATACTCCTCCGGGTTTGGCTAACGCCATCATAAATGATTTGATAAACTACAAAGATAAGATATTCGCCGCAACCGATAATGGTTTGGCGGCGATTGATCCGATCAAAGGAACGAGTCGTCTTTTTGGTGAAGATGATGGATTGTCTAATGCCCAAGTATTTTCCATCGCCATACAGAGGGAATATCTATGGCTGGCGACCCGTGCCGGTTTGACCAGAGTTTATATTCCGGCACTGAGGATTTATTGAACAAGGGCTGGTCTTATTGCTCATCTGAGTCATATTTTGGATTGTTTGGATGGTGTCTGTAACCCAAAACTTTTGACGCTGTATATCAAGAGGGATTCAATAAAAAGAAATGGCCCCCCAAAATGGATATTAAAGTATTTTTTTCATCGAATGCCGTTTCGCCGCGAATGGTCGAAAAGCGGGGAGTATTGGTAATAGATGTCCTTCGTGCTACTACTACCTTGACCACCGCATTGGCAAATGGCGCGGAGAGGATTCTGCCGGTCCAGAGTGTGGCCCAGGCCAGGATGGAGATTAATCGTTATCCTAAAGGAAGAAGCTTGCTGTGTGGTGAACGCGGATTTGAGAAACTGGATGGATTTGATTTAGGCAATTCACCCGACGAATATTGTCGCGAGACAGTTTCCGGGAAATATCTCATCTATACATCAACCAACGGCACTAAAGGGATGGCGGCCGGGTCCGCAGGGCAGACAATGATCCTGGGAGCATTTATCAATTTCCCCAGGCCGGCCGATTATCTTTACGATTTGGCTTGCGATATCACCATTATATGTTGCGGAACGGCGGATGCTTTCAGCCTGGAAGATGCGATATGTGGCGGGATGTATGTTCATTATTTGTCGAAAAATATCAGTTCGATTACTACCAATGATGCGGCTGAGGCCGCCCTGGCGCTTTTCCGGCGGTATCGGGAAAGCATCCCCCAAATGCTGGAGATGTGCGAGAATGGACGCCAATTGGCGTCTCTGGGATTCCGTCACGATGTTGCCTATTCATCAGTCGTGGGTGCCACCGGAGTCGTCCCGATCCTCCGGGAGAAAGAGCTCATCCGCTTGGAATGAAGGGTATTTTCCTGGGTGGAGCACAATTTGATGAATTTAAGTATTATCTGATTGATATTGAGGGAACTCTTCTTGAGGACAATACTTTTGCCCCCGTCAAAGGCGCTTCCAAATAAATGGCTGGGAGTCCTGATGAAGGATGAGAATCAGATTTATCTCGTCACTAATAATACCACACATACTCCGGGTGAGTGGAATCGATCTTCAATCGATTGGAAAGCCAATTCAAGCCGGACTACGTTTTTGATTTGGTGAAGTCGATACGAATCTGATTTTCTGAATTCCGGGAAAAATATGATAAGCTTAGCGGCGTTGACCGTTACCTAAATATCGGCGCCCTATTCATATTTTATTTTCCGACGTTATTGAGAGTTCTCTATTACCTACGCATCCCCCACGAAATCGTCACAATCGCCTCAATTGGCTGCGGGGTCGCCTCGGCGGTCAATATTCTGAATGGGAATTTTATGGCAGGTGCTATCCTTTTCCATTTGAAGGATCTTTCAGATGCTTGCGATGGCGCTCTGGCTTGATTGACAGGCCGAGGACACCGAATCGGGCGCTTTTTGGATACTGTTGGAGATTTTATCTAAATCACTATGGTCTTCGGTGCCGTGGCATATTATGCATTCCGCATCTCGGGGGATCGCGAAATTCTGATTATGGATGGTTCTTACATATTCACGATGGTTTTGTTCTTGCTGATCGGGCAACCCACAAATTCCTTTTATGTGATCGCCTTCGGATTCAATATTTATTGGATTTTCGCGATATTATATACGATATTAAGACTCAGACGAATATGATGTCGATACGCCAGACTTGGATATGTGAGTAAATTTGTGGATTATCATAAATAGAAATCTCCGATGGTGCTGAAATGGAATTGTTGACTACAGAGCAGATACAGAATATTGACCGTCGAACCATCGAAAAGATGGGAGTCCCAAGCCTCGATTTGATGGAAAACGCCGGCAAATCTGTGGCAGAAACCATTGATGAACTATTCACTGATTTTGAAACACTGTCAGTGATTGTGGTTTGCGGCAAAGGCAATAATGGCGGTGACGGTTTTGTGGCGGCGCGTTATCTTGAAGAATGGGGATTCTCGGTCAGATGCTTCTTAATCTCTAAGCCGGAGGATTTGAAAGGGGATGCCGCGGTCAACTACAATCGTGCTATCGGCGCCGGTATTCAAATTACTCCGCTTGAAAACATCGGGAACTTTGAGATACCCGAAGACATTGACGTGGTAGTCGATGCACTATTTGGAACCGGCTTCAAGGGAAATATAAGCGGCATTGCGGCGGATTTGGTCAGGAAAATCAATGATTCACTGGCGACGATATTATCGGTGGATTGTCCTTCCGGTGTCAATACTACGACCGGTGAAATTTCAGATCCCTGCATTTCCGCCGACTACACCGTAACCTTCGCCCGTCCCAAAGTGGGTCTTTATCTCTACCCGGGTCGCGATTACACTGGCGAAGTCTTTATTACTGATATCGGAATTCCAGATACTGCGGTCCAGGAAGAGCATTGCCGCCTTTTCCTAACTACCCCACAATACATTTTTGGCAATCTTCCTGATAGGCCTTCCTATGGATACAAAGGGACCTTTGGCCGCCTCTATCTTTTGTCTGGTTCGATGGGGTTAACCGGTTCGGCCGCACTTGCCTCTGAGAGCGCGCTTAGAGCCGGATGCGGAATGGCACGGCTTGGCTGTCCGTCATCTCTGAACGACATCCTCGAAGTCAAACTGACCGAGGTGATGACGCATCCCTTGCCTGAAGTGAAGAAGAGACGGTGCTTTGCGCTTCGAGGTCTGGGGGAAATCCGCAAGGAAATAAAGCTATGGGCTGATGCGGTAGCTATCGGGCCGGGGATTGGCACTTATTTTGAAACGAGGGAATTGATTCGCAGATTGGTGCCAACCATAGGGAAGCCTACCGTAATTGATGCAGACGGCTTAAATAATCTCGCTGAATGCGATGCTGTCTTCAAGCAAATCGATTTCCCATGCGTATTAACGCCTCATATTGGAGAGTTATCGCGTCTTACCGGTAATTCGATGGAAGCTCTGTCAAAAGACCGCTTTTCCGCGCTTTGTGAAGCGGCCAAGCGATTTGGAGCAGTGATAGTCTTTAAGGGTTCGCCAATGCTGGTTGGAGATTCCACGGGCAGAATATTCTTAAACCCAACCGGCAACTCCGGTATGGGCACTGCCGGCTCGGGCGATGTCTTGACGGGCATTATCGGATCGTTTTTGGCTCAGGGGATGGATGCGTTCCCAGCCGCAGTTTGCGGAACTTATGTCTTGGGAGCCGCCGGTGATGCCGCGCTTGAGGCATGCGGCAATCGAGGTTTGATTGCGGGAGATATCAGAGATTTCATCCCCGACGTTCTTCTCGGTTTTGAATAAGATCGCCCCACTATCTGGCACGCTGGGCTTATATATCCACATTCCTTTCTGTAAATCCAAGTGCTCCTATTGCGATTTCTATTCGATTATCCATCGAAAGGGCCTGCTTGATATATTCATTGAATGTTTGATAATGGAAATAGATTTGGTAGCGGAGAATCCCAAATATTACCTGCCGGTCCGCTCCATCTATTTCGGCGGCGGCACCCCTTCGATCCTCAAACCTGAGGATATTGCGCGCATTTTACAAGTCCTTAGAACCAAATTTGCATTAATAGAGGATGCAGAGATCACAATCGAAGCGAATCCGGAATCGGTCGATAATCGCAAGTTGCTTGGATTAATCGATGCAGGAGTAAATCGCATTTCCATCGGCGTGCAGTCATTTCAAGATGAAGAATTACGCTCGCTTGGCAGGATTCACGATGGCGAAGAGGCTCGCACTGCGATCATAGCCGCGGCAAATGCCGGTTTTCGCAATATATCTGCAGACCTGATGTTTGCTGTCCCAAATCAGAATATCGATGCATTAATTGAGAATATAAATATCGCATCTCAGCTTGCGGTAAATCACATAAGTCTTTATGGGCTGACGATTGAGAAGGCAACGCCGCTTTATGAAGAGCTTATTAATGGTAGAATTGGGTTGCCCGATGAAGATTCGTATGCCGAAGCATACTCAAAATCCGTTGCGATGCTGGCAAATCTCGGCTTCAGCCGTTATGAAGTTTCTAATTTTGCCTTCCCGGGCTTTGAATGCCGTCATAACCTGAATTACTGGAATTACGGGTCTTATCTCGGTTTCGGTCCTTCGGCTCATTCCGCATTGATAAAAGAAAATCACGGAGAACTTCAGGTTCAAAGATTTTGGAATATGCAAGATTTCGATGAGTATATTATGCGGATCAAGGCCGGAAATCCGGCTACCGCGGCTACTGAGATTCTCAGTCAGGAGAAGGTGAATTTGGAGCGATTACAGTTATCATTGCGCTTGGCGGAGGGATATCCTTTGGCTGAGGCCGCTAAATTTCAGAAGTTGGCCGACTCCAACCGGCTTAGGAACCTTATTCATGATCTGGAATGCGAAGCATTGGTTAGAATTAATGAGAACGGAAATCTTATCGTCACCGACAAAGGTATGCCAATCATAGATGAAATTATTGCGAGTTTATCAGCCCTCATAAGCTGAGCCTTAATTTGTTTTCAATTGCAAATTATCCTCACATCATTTATCTAAATGCAGTTGATGGCGTTAGCAATGACTATTGAGAGAATGAGATTAGCAATCCTGGCCTCAGGCAACGGCACTGATCTGCAGGCCATAATCAATGCGGTCAAGGC
>PFXJ01000064.1 GCA_002791595.1 candidate division Zixibacteria bacterium CG_4_9_14_3_um_filter_46_8 | reverse complement strand
TCTCACTCCAGCCGATGAAAATAACCATATTTTGAAAACAAAGTTCAAAGTTCCATTTGTCTGCGGATGCCGTAATCTGGGCGAGGCGCTTCGCAGAATCGGCGAAGGAGCGGCACTGATTCGGACTAAGGGAGAGGCCGGGTCGGGCAATATCATAGAAGCCGTCCGCCACATGAGGGCGGTGAACGATGCTATCCGTCGGATAACTACACTGGATGACGAGCAACTGATGGCTGAAGCCAAAAAACTCGGCGCTCCCTATGATTTGGTTTGTTATCTTAAAGAAAATGGCAAACTTCCAGTTCCGAATTTCGCCGCGGGTGGGATTGCCACGCCTGCGGATGCATCCCTGATGATGCAGCTCGGGGCGGAATCGGTCTTTGTGGGATCGGGGATTTTCAAATCATCCAACCCGGCGGTGCGCGCCAAAGCGATTGTGATGGCGACCACCCATTACAAAGATGCCAAGCTGGTAGGCGAAGTGTCCAAGTCACTGGGCGACGCAATGAAAGGGCTGGACATTAGCCAGATACCGGAAGAGCAACTGCTTCAAATCAGGTAGTCTTTGGCGAACGATCCCAAGACCCATTACCCGCCTCTGGTGGGAGTGCTGGCTATTCAGGGCGATTTCGAAGCGCACCTAAAAGTATTGAAAAAGATTGGTGTCGATGCCATTGAAGTTCGCACCGGCCCGGAGCTCGACCGAATCACGCATCTGATAATCCCGGGAGGCGAATCTACCACTATCCGAAAAGTCGCGGTAGAAGATGGCTATTGGGAGAAACTCGCCCGATTCAAAGGTCCAGTAATGGGAACCTGTATGGGCTCGATTCTGATGGCTTCTAAAATTGAGTGTCCAAATGGCGATGGTTGGGGTATGCTGGATATTACTGTCAGACGCAATGCTTATGGAAGGCAGATACATTCATTTACCGCCAATGGAAAAGTCGAGTTTTCGGAGAATCCTTTTGAAATGGTTTTTATTCGAGCTCCCAAGATTATCAGAATCGCAGAAAATGTCCATCCGATTGCCTGGCTGAATAACGAAATAACTGGAGTAGTTTGCGGCAATAAGATGGCGCTGACCTTCCATCCAGAACTGTCGGGCGACGATGGATTTCATCGGAAACTGGTGGGGATGGGATAAAATTTAATTTACAGAATCAAATGCTCCGGTGGTTGATGCCGAAGCATTAAATTGTCATATTCTATTGCGGCCGTTGAACTTAATTCATGTGCCATTCAATTACCCCTCCTTTTTCACTGCCTCCGCGTTGAGCTCGATTTCGACTTCATCGCTCACCATCAACCCGCCGTTGTCCAAGGTCTTGCTCCAGGAAATACCATAATCCTGCCGGTTTATTTTTAAGTGGCCTTCCAAACCCATCACAGTTTTACCCATAGGATTTTTCACGATGCCGACGATATTAAAGGGAATCTCAATTTCCTTTGTGACTCCTTTCATAGTCAGTCTCCCTATGGCAACATATCCATCGCTTCGTTTTTCAACCTTCCTGCTCTCGAAATTTATCTCCGGGTGATTGGCGGCATCGAAAAAATCCGCACTTTTCAAATGACCATCGCGTTTCTCATTCTCAGTATTTATGCTGGCGGTCTTGATAGCCCCCCTGATAGATGATCCCGTGAGATTCTTTTCATCAAAGACTATGGTGCCGGAAAATTCAGTAAAATTGCCTATAACCTTTGAAATGACCATGTGACGAACTGAAAAGCCAACATTTGAATGCACCGGATCGACCTCGTAAGTATCGGCAAGCGCAATACTTGTGGTCAAAAGCAATCCCATCAATAAAATGCCAATAATCTTAGCCATCATTGAATTCCTTCCTTCCATTTCCCAGTTTTTGTCAAATTTAATATCAAGCTTAATAAAATCAATATGAATATCCAGATAGTGAATCAAATTCATATCTAAGAACTAAACATTGGCTCGGGTTGTTCCATAAATAATGGATTTCTTATGACGCAATTTCCCCTCTATTGCCAAAAATATCTTTGAGTGGATATTGAAAATTCAGTTCTTTAACTTGATTTTGTAAGGTTTTGATATTATATTATATAAGGGTGGGATGTGAAACGAAGCCGGCTGGTATGAGAATTGGGATTTATGTTGGACATAAAGATCAAATCGATGCAATGTCGCAAGTCAAGAATGGCGCCTCAAATTCGGGAACAAAATAGTGTTAACTTTGGGTCTTATGTATAGAGAGCGGAGTCAATCCCGGTGAACTTTTGACTCTGTATTAATTTTTGAGATCATTTTGACAACAGGAATCGATGATGTCGGGTGCGCCTGATAAAAGAGAATTGGCCCTTCGCAGGGAACTTGGGGAGAGGACTATTAAGCTTAATCCTCTCGAAAAATTGCATCCCCAAGGTGGGAAGACCGATACCGGGTTGAAGAAGGCTACTGATGATGTCAATGCTTTGATTCGCGAAGAGCGGTTGGAAGAAGCGAAGAAATGCCTTAGAAGGCACCTTCAGAAGTACCCATCGGAACCAGGATTGCTTATTCACGCCATGGTCTTGGAAGTTTTGGATAGACCGAATGGTTCTTATGATGAAGCCAAAGAGATGGGCTGTAAGACGATGGAAGCCGCTATCGAAAAAGACTCCAAGAGCCACATAGTTGCCGCCTTAAGCAATATGGGTATCATTGCCCTGAATGAAGGGCAATGCCAATATAGTAAGATGCTATATCTGGCCGCACACGCGATTGATAAGGAGGCCCTGACCCCGATGCAGAATCTTGCCGGGTGGCATTCCCGAAAAAGCGAACTGGAACAAGCGCAGGTGTGGGTGGAACGGATTTTGGAGGCTTATCCCGATTGGCTGAAAAAAGAGGATATTATATCTTTTTTCAAGAAAGATGAATCGCTTCATAATTTACGAATATATGAACCATTTAAGGCATTGGTCCTTGACAAGGTGAATTGAATGATGTCAATTTCCAAACATTCGAAAGAAAGTATTTTACTATAGAAGGAGGTTTCAGAATGAACATCAACACATTAATCGCAATCGGGCTGGCCGCGCTCATCATAATTTCTGCGGCGGGGATTCCCATTTTCGTAGGGAATGGGATTGTCGGCGACACGCCTGTGCCATCAGAAAGATTAAGCGGCGGATCGAGCGGGGATTCCTATAACCCAGGGAATTCGGCTCCACACACAGGCCATGAATCTCCTGGTGTTACGGAAGTCAAGAAAAGGTAACCATCAAACAAACCCGAATGCCCATTTCAATAATGGCGCGAAATTAGGGAGTTTAAAATGGCCAAAAACCGGCGGCTTGAAGACAAAATCCGCAGCAGAATTACGATATGGTTGGATGCTAAAGGTGGAGACCTCGAAACATGTATATACGAATTCTGCCAAGGCAACCGCGCTTCCCTTTCTTTAGTGAGAATTCACCTCGCAGAGCTTGCTACACATGTATTCACCGGACCGGGGGACTCATTGAATGAAGAGCTTTTAGGTAGCCTCGAGTATGGTATCTTTATTTGATAGGCAAATACACGGCAACTCCGGGCGGCCTGGAGTTGCGCCAAGCTATCAAGGAGAGCTTCACAGAAGAGCTTATTTCGATATTTGCGGAAGTGAAACGGCAATGGAATCTCAATAATTATAAAATCACGGAATCGCTTGAACAAATCGACCCAATGCATAATTTAGTGCCGATCCATTGTGCAGGTCCGGAGGAAGAATTCACCAACTTCGATGAAGATGCCGAACGGCAGGCGCGAGAACTATTAGACGAATTAATAACGTTTGTAAAAAAGAAATTCCGGGGCCCCAAGAAGCTCAGAATCGCCATCAGTTGGCTCCAAAGTCCGGAGAACCAAAAGAATTTTAAGGTATTGGCGGCAATGGCTGATTCCAGCGCCGGCAGCGTCAAAGTAACTCTTACGCGGGTCAAGCAGACTCTGGCTCGCAGCTATGACCTTAGCCGTTCCGGCAATAGGTTAGTCTTGAATCCACTTTCTGTCAAAACGGGCCGCCGGGCAACCGCTTAGAAAGGAGTCAAGCCCCAAGTGGGCTTGACCGACTTCCTTCCGTTTTTTAATCCTCATAATTTTCTAAAATTCAAAATATACTGATGATGATGATTTATTTTATATGCGTAAGGATAACCAAAAGGATATAGTGGCTTATTGTCTTGAACCAATACAATAGCTCCTTCAAAACCAAAACCAATCTCTTGCATAATTTTTATTACATCGCCGCTTGCATTTGTTTCTTTTTTGTTTACCGTAAAATCACTAATGATAATTGAACAATATTTTTTTTCTATCAATTTTTTATAAACTTCTATCATTGCTTCTTTCAACAAACGTAGAAAATCTTTGTATTGTGTCTGATTCCCCAAATCTCGTTTATCGTTAGAGTAATACTCCACACCAATTCTTGCACCATTTCGGACATCTTTATCTTTTACTTCCCTCAACCCGCCGCCACTATGTCTCAAAATGTTATGATATGGCGGCGAAGTGACGCAATAATCAATTTTGCTCTTGATTGCAGGTATTTCTTTAAGTGAGTCGCCGCAAATCACTTGTTGATTTTGTTTCAGTTCTAATTCTTGTAGCCGTTTTCTACTCATTTGGCAATAATTCTTGTTTAAATCTATACCTATCCCTTTTCTGTTTTCTCTTGCACAGGCGAGTAAAGTTGTACCCGAGCCACAAAACGGGTCAAGAACAGTCATATTTTTCTTGGTAAAAAACTTAACCAATTTTCTTATGTCATTGATTAAAAATGGTGCAGGATGTTGAAATGCAAACTTATCATCAGCACATTTTTCACTTATCCAAATACTTTTTGTCAATAATAACCATTCTCTACCCGACAAATCGTTAAGAGTATTGCGCTTATCATATCTCTCCTTTTTTTGAGCCTCCTTTTTTGCCATAACCTTATTTCAAATTCTTTAAATTATTTTGATTGAGCGTTTTATCGCTTTTGTATAAATTGAAAAAATCCTTCAGCACGTCATAATGAATTGTTTGCCACTTATATTTATTATAACCTTCCTCGAACATCGGTTCATTCATTTTTCTTTCAAGCATTTTTTGCCTTTCTTCCGGGATCACAATAAATCTTTTTACATCATATTTTTCTGGAATATGCGAAGCCCTTTCGATTGCCGATGTTATATTTGTGCTATTTTCAACTTCAAAAATATATTTGATGAAAGAACCCTCATACCAAACCACATCTATTAAAGCAAGACGTTTCAGTTCATCTCCAGAGAAACCAGAGAGTTTAAGTCTCGGTTCAGTACAAAACTTTGATAATTTTTCATTTCTAAAAGTATCTCCTTGTTCTTTGCTACCAATCCAAACTTTATAGCCAGCCTTTTTGCCAATTTCTGATAAATAGAAAATAATTTCGCTGTGCTCGGTATCTCTATATTTTACTTCCGGTTTATATCTCCACCTGCCGTCACCAGTAGTTACGGCATACTCTTTTAATACTTCTACTACCCCCTTGGTGTCGGGTGTTAATCCGTTAGGAAAGTTAATAAATAATTTTTGCAACACTTCATCAAAAGTAACTTTAATATTTCCTCGCAACATATCTAATACGACTTTCTCAACACGATCTGATAGAGGAACTTGTTCGAAAAGCATATCTTCTGGGTTTTTTAGCCACCATTTTGGTCCAAGTTTTCCGCCCTTGCCGTCAACATGAACAAACTCTTTCCCGATATTATCCTTGAGAATATTTACAATATCTTCGTGACTTCCCTCGAAGAATTTCCCAGTTGAAAATAATTCAGTATATATACCATTTAAAATAAAGGTCAATTCCGTAGGCTCGCCTCTCATTGCAATAATGTCTTTTGTAGCTTTGATTACGATTCTTTCATATTCATCCTTCCCCATTTTCTGGTAGTCGGAGTTGCCCACTCTTTCTGGTTTTTTGAATCGTAAATAATAATCACTAATTGCGCTGCCATAAGGCATAGCCACACCTGCTTCGGAAGCCCGCTTGTTTGGCTGATATAAAATCTTTTCAAAAATAAATCCGGAGTATGCACCAGCTTTGATAACCGAATTCCAAACGTTAATTTCTCTATTATGAAAAGTTAAAGTTAAATAATGGCCTGGTTTTAACACCTTATAAATTTCTCTTAATGCTTTGGTGAGAAGATTATGATATCTTTCGAAATCCTTTCTATGCTCGATTGTTATTTCGTCTTGGTAAGGAATTTCAAATTTAGGGTTGTTGTGTTTTAACCAAATTGCCCAAAGACTACTTAAACTAAAGTATTGAATAAGCCCCCCGTATGGAGGATCAGTTAATACATAATCTATGCTGCTTTCAGGAATATTCTTTGATAAATCCAAAGCGTCAATTGTCAGAATAAGTAAGTTATTATCTTTTTTGTTGTCTGCTAGCTCTTGAAAATTCTTTGTTATCCTCACCTTATTAGCGAGTAGCCGCTCTGATGACTTTTTGGCCTTAATGACTCCTTGTCTATCCTCTACCGCCCTTTGGAATAGTATTACAGGGTTTTGTTCCATGTGCCTTTTGGGCAAAATAAACGCCGGTCTTCCCCAGCTTCCAGAATCTGGCCTATTGCTTTTTGGCCTCCTTGCTGAAACCATAATCGTAGCCAAATGTATCATTGAAATGAAAGCAAATTTCAAGAAATCTTTTGGTTCTTCGTCTTCAACATTTTCAATCTCTTTATACAAAAAAGAAAGTAAATAAAGTGTTCTATTTGTCCAAAGTTTATAATATTGATTACCGATTCCCCTGCGAACTGATTTAAAAAAGTCTGTTTTTGGAAACTCATCTTTGGGATACCAGTAAGGAATTTCTAATCCATCCGATTTTTTAATAATTTGTTTGTCAAAATCATCGGGATTTTTGCCTCGGTTTCCTTTAGCACATGAACATTCATATCTTATAAGTATTGGGCTAGTACCGTCCCAATGAACCCCTATTACTCTGGCAGTATTTCCACATTTCTCACATTTAGTAATGAAAACTTCTAAATCTTTTTCTTTCTTGATGAGCTTTTTCAATATCTCACTGTAATATTTTCCAAACTTTAAATAATCAAGCGGCTTGGCTAGGATTTCAATCATAAAAGTAGAAATAGGATTGAGGTCTATAGCAACCGCTTTTCTATTCGCTTGTATAGTCTCTAAAGGTGTAACGCCACTACCGGCAAACGTATCAAGCACTATTTCATTTTCTTTAGTATAGTTTTCTATATATTTTCTAAAAATATTGTGTGGCTTTTTGCCCCAATACTTTAGGGACTTATACATCATTGGGCGAGTAGATTCCACAAGAGCATAATTGATATGCTCTTTGTTTTGGAATGGATCAGTGATTGTTATTTTATTTTCTTTGTTAGACATATTCTTTATGTAAATAAATTCGTTTCGCTATCTCAAACGCAACAGAAATCGTAAGTCGAAATGGATACCCATGCGTTCCGCACCCTTGACCGCCGTTAGACAGTTTCGTAGGTCAAGACCCCCGTGTCTTGACGCATCTTTTGAAGGAGTCAAGCCCCAAGTGGGCTTGACCTACTCGGCTATCAGATATATTAATCCTTGACAAACAGGTTGGAAATGATCACAATTTGAGGTATGAAAGTATCAGATTTGATCGTCAAGTGCACGTAAATGGAGTGGGTTCAATCTGAAAGAAGGCATATCCAGTCAGCAACTTTGCTTAGTCGAAATTCCTATCGAGCCAAAGGTCAATTATGAGCTGAGCAGTAAATTGGAGAGAGACTTGAGCAGGAATGATTGAGGGAGCCGTTAATCAAGAATGCTAACCTAAGTAGGAATAAAATCGATTACCGCGTGAGGTCAACATGAAAGCCATAAACCCAACTACCAATGAAGTAATCCGGGAATATGAGGAGCATTCGTCGGAAGAGATACACCATATTCTCGAACTGGCGGATCACAGCTTTAAGAGCTGGCGACTAAATGAATTTGCGGATCGGAGCGATTTGATGCATTCGGCCGCGGGAGTGTTACGGGACAATGCGGAGAAATATGCCCGCTTAATAACTGTGGAGATGGGGAAAATAATCACCGAAGCGCGCGCTGAAGTGGAGAAATGCGCCTGGGTTTGCGATTATTACGCGGACAAGGCGGAAGAATTTCTGGATGATGAAATTATCGAAACGGACGCCAGTCGGAGCTTGGTATCTTTTGAACCGCTGGGTGTGGTGCTGGCGGTTATGCCTTGGAATTTCCCTTTTTGGCAGGTGATTCGATTCATCGCGCCGGCAATGATGGCCGGCAATGCCTGCGTTTTGAAGCATGCCTCCAATGTCCCCGGCTGCGCTTTGGCCATCGAGGAAGTATTCCGCGAAGCAGGATTCCCTCCGAATCTATTCCGAACACTGATGATCCCCTCCAAAGCAGTTGATGAAGTGATCAAAAGTGATTATGTAAGAGCCGTTACGCTGACAGGCAGCGAACTTGCCGGAAGCCGGGTGGCATCTTCGGCAGGACGCGAGTTGAAAAAAACAGTGCTTGAGCTGGGCGGATCCGATGCGTTCATCGTATTGGAAGACGCCAACATCGAAAAATGCGTGGCCACCTCGGTGAAATCGCGAATGATAAATGCCGGCCAAAGTTGCATTGCCGCCAAGAGGTGCATTGTCGTTGAGCCGGTATTGAGTCAATTTGAGAATGAACATGCTCGATTGATCCAATCACTCAAGATAGGCGATCCACTTTTGGAGGACACGCAGGTAGGTCCGCTGGCAAGGATGGATCTGCTTGAAGACCTCGATCGTCAGGTCCGGAAATCGATCGAGAAAGGGGCAAAATTGCTCTGCGGCGGCAAGAGGGCAGGGTTGTCAGGGGCATTTTATCTTCCAACGGTATTGTCAAGTGTCCAAAAAGGGATGCCGGTTTTTGATGAAGAAACGTTCGGGCCGGTATCGGCGATCATTCCGGCCAAGGATGCCGAAGATGCGGTTGCAATCGCCAATGACTCTCCGTTGGGGCTGGGAGCAAGTATTTGGTCGGAAGATACTGACCAGGCGGAATTTATCGCCCGCAGTATTGAATCAGGTTCGGTCTTCATTAATGGGATGGTCAAATCGGATCCACGCTTGCCATTCGGTGGAATCAAGAAATCGGGTTATGGGCGCGAGCTTTCGCATTACGGAATCAGAGAATTTGTGAATATAAAGACCATTTGGATCGCTTAAGCACCTAACCATCAATTGCTATTCCCCGATTGACCCGGGGATATGGTATTTCGATATCTTCAAATGGGCGGCCTACCCAGATTCTTTAAGGGGAGCGCCTCATTTTATCACTTCTTGACTCGAATACCTAAATACATTATCCTCCATTGTTATCGAGTATTTGTCCGAATGAGAGGTTTAGTATATGGTTGATTACCAAACCATAAAATGGGAAAGAGATGAGAATTTGGCGACATTACGGCTAAATCGCCCCTCCATCGCCAATGCCTTCGATGATGTGATGATCGCCGAGATGAACAGCGCTCTTGCATCGGCGAAGGAGGATAAGAGTATCAGGGCATTGGTGCTCACCGGAGAGGGCCGGTCATTTTGTGCTGGGGCGGATTTGAATTGGATGCGCAAAATGAAAAATTATTCCTATGAGGAAAATCTAAAAGACGCGCTGGCCCTGGCTGAATTGATGTATAACATTCATACATTCCCTCGTCCGGTAATTGGCAGGATAAATGGGGCGGCCATAGGTGGAGGAACGGGCCTGGTCGCCGCTTGCGATATCGTTATTGCATCGAAGGAAGCCGTATTTTCCTTCTCGGAGGTGAAAATCGGGCTGGTGCCGGCTTGTATTTCACCCTATGTAGTGATGAGAGTTGGCTTATCGCGCGCCAACAGATTGTTTTTGACCGGAGATCGATTCAAAGCCAAGACCGCGCGGAAGATGGGCTTGGTTGACAATGTGGCGGATGAAGAGGATCTCGACGAGGCGGTTGATTTTGCCATCAACCAGGTCATGTTTTCGGGGCCCGAGGCAATGGCGATTTCCAAAGAGCTGCTCAGAAAAGTGGGCAATTATGATTTTGAATATTTGAAACAATACACTGCAGAAGTTATCGCGAAATTGCGCATTTCGGAAGAAGGACAGGAAGGATTATCGGCATTTTTGGAGAAGAGGAAGCCGAGATGGGTGAGGGAAAAATAAATATGATTCAGAAAACACCTTTGAATTTATAATACGATTATCATGGAGGTAGCTATGCGCCGGCAATTTTTGATTTTGATCGCAGTCACTATCATTTTGAACTGCTTTGTTTTAGGCCATGGACATTCGGCACCTGTAGTTGCCATTCTGGATTTTGACAAGAAGGGAGATATTAGCAATGGAGATTCAGAAGCCATTTCCGAGCAGTTTCGAAATATGATAATTGAAAAGGATGTTTTTGAGGTAATGGCGAATGACAAGATCATGCAGATTCTTGAACAACAGAGTTTTCAACTTACCGGAGCCACAGAAACGGGGAAGGCGGTTGAACTTGGGAAGCTTCTCAATGTGAATAAACTGGTTACTGGAAGTGTATCAAGACTGGGAAGAGAATGGACGCTTAGTGCAAGAATTATAAATATTGAAACTGGAAAAATCGAGATTTCGAAAACTCATTCCGCTATTTTGGAGTATAAGGAGGAAATTAGGAATAGTATCATAAAACCTCTCGTAAATGAGTTATTATCGGATAACTACCTTGTGCCAGAGTATAACGTAAGAACTATTAGTTTCTTGATACTACGGGGAGAAGTCGCGGTGGCAGCGGATGAGACTTCATATCCTGATCCTGAAGTACTAATATTACATAGGAAGAAAGATGCTATCACTAGAGTACTGACGGGTGATATTCAGAAAGGAATAGATTTGCAGGATAGATACAACACGAATGATATCAAAGTGATCGGTTGGACAGACAAGATTCAGGATTCGTATGATCCAGTCTGGAACAAATTGGTAGATATTCAGGAGGTTGAATCTGGGGATGAGATATGGTTGCTTGTCTATGATAGGGATATCACAAAGCACCAATACATCGGGCATGTGATTTTGACTAATTGCCAATCTGGGACTTTCCCTATTAAATGTCCAGATATGAACAGTAATGGTTTATACGACGCGGGCTTTTTGGAAATTGAGTTTAAGTGATAAGTGTCTTTCCAAGTTAGAGTTCTATGGAATACTGACACAACAAGGGATACAATAGAAAATGTTAAACCATAAAGCCAAAATAATGAAGATCCATATATTTATCTTCGCATTGTTTTTGCTAGTTACAAACATCGCGCATGCGGATAAGATCCTCATCAATATGGATCTCAAGCAGACCGACCATCTCAAAGCTTACGGCATCGCCTATTGGGTTTTGAGCCAGGGCCACAAGGTAGATTGGCTGCTTAATTATCGCGGCGGCTCATTTATGACCGACGCCAGTGATGCTGTGGGAGAGAGATGCCGACTGCAGGGTGTTTCATTTGAAATCGTGGGTCCATCTGAAGAGGCGCAGATACGGGCCACTATCGAAGATAATAATATGGAATCAGTCCTTCTGGAAAAGGCGCCGAAAGTAGCCATCTATGCCCCGCCCAATAGCAAAGATGAACCCTGGGACGATGCAGTCAATCTAGTCCTCACCTACGCCGAAATTCCCTTTCAGACTATCTGGGATGATGAAATCCTGAAAGGCGATCTCAAGAAATACGATTGGGTTCACCTTCATCACGAAGATTTCACCGGGCAATATGGCAAATTTTTCGCTTCCTACCGCAATACAATCTGGTATAAACGAAGCAAGCAAATAAATGAAGAGACAGCTCGGCGTCTCGGTTTCAGGAAAGTCAGCCAATTGAAACTGGCGGTGGCTAAGGAACTCAAGAAATATGTCGCGTCCGGCGGCTTTATGTTTGCTATGTGCTCAGCAACTGATACCTATGACATTGCCCTGGCGGCGGAAGGGATCGATATTGTGCCCGCCGAATCCGATAGCGATCCGGTTGACCCGGGGTGCGCCGAAAAGCTCGATTTCTCCAAATCACTGGCATTTGAGAATTTCACTCCGGTGCTCGACCCACTCGTGTATGAGCATTCCGATATCGACACTTCACCCAATCGGGCTGAAAGAACTCTTGGACCGGAAGCGGATTATTTTATTCTCTTCGATTTCTCCGCCAAATACGATCCGATACCCACCATGCTGGTGCAGGATCATGTGAACGCGGTGAATGGATTTTTGGGACAATGCACCGGGTTTCATAAGCGGTTTGTCAAAGACTACATAACCATACTGGGCGATTCTGAAGATAAGGAGGAAGTTAAATATCTTCACGGCAAATTCGGCTCCGGCACATTCACTTTTTTGGGAGGGCACGACCCTGAGGACTACCAGCATCGGATAGGCGATCCTCCTACCGAGCTGGAGCTACACAAGAATTCGCCCGGTTATCGCCTCATCTTGAATAATGTCCTCTTTCCGGCCGCAGAAAAAAAAGAACGGAAAACTTAAGAAGCGGGAAGATGAAAATTGTCTTTATTTGATGTCATCTCCTCAAGACTCGGTTATACCGAAACCGACTCATCAATATCCATTCCCAAGGCGCTTGAGCGCGCCGAAGCGCTTGGGCTGGCCGGAGTGGAAATCAACCTGAATTTCAACAGCTATTTCCCGGAGACAATCAAGGAGTATGACATAAAGGAGTGGAGGGCGGAAGTTGATAATTCCCATATAGAGCTTTCTTTCCACGGGCCGGTCGATATATCGCTGATTTCGCGCCACCAGTCCATTCAAAAGGCGGCCATCAATCGCCTGTGTGAGTTCATCGAGCTGGCTGTCAGACTCGGCGGCAAGAGATTCACATTCCATCCCGGGCGGGCGGCTTTTATGCGCCCATCACAGAATGCAGTGTTATTTTTTCGTAATAAATATCCTCAGCAGTTGGTCAACGCTTTTTTAAATTCATTGACCGACGTGATAGCTTTCGCGGATGGCCGTATAAAGATCTTCATAGAGAATACGCATACCCCCGACAAGCCGATAATGGATATAATTCGGAGGTTTGCTCAGGAGCATTTCCTATCGTTCGCTTATGATACTGCTCACAGTGACCACTCAAAGTTCCTTGCTGATCATACCGAATTCATCAAGGTATGCCACCTGAATGACCGTCAAGGCGACCATTCGCACATCCCTCTCGGCTCAGGAGAAATCGATTTTGCCCCAGTAATTGAGCTATTGGCGCGCAAAGATTGCTTCTTCATTATTGAAGCCGGCAAATATGAATCGGTCCGGCAATCGGTGGAGTATCTGAAGAGCATCTGAGAGATTAAACAAGAGCTATTCGCTAAAATCCCGATCGAGTATGTGAATAATGGGGATGTTAGTTTTCGATCCGCTGGCCGCTTAGAATCTTCTCGACCAGACCGAGTTTTTCTTTGGCGGGATAAAAATTGGGATCGATGGAAAGCGCTTGTCGGAAATATTCACGTGCGTTGGGTAATCGGCCGGTTTTAGCATAGATCAAACCCAAATTATAAACCACAACCACGTTGTCCGGCTCCAGGCCTTTCGCATTATTTAGAAATTCTTCGGCCTTGCCATAATTGCGCTTAAGGTCGTATATAAGCCCTGCATTAATCCACGCCTGGGTAAAACCGGAATTAGATTCAATTATGTTCAGAAGATGGTCAAGAGCCGAATCGAAAATGCCTCTTTGAATCTCGATGATGGCCAGATTGAATTCGGCTTTTTGCCGGGCCTCGGCGATATTGGCCGAGAATGGAAGGTCCCGCGAATAGACCTCGCCGAGATTGTACTCCGCCGCCAACCCTTGTGATGTATCGGCAAGGACGATTTGGTAATATGCGGAAGCGGAATCCAGATTCCCTTCCTGTTGAAATATGATTCCCAATGCCAGTAATAATCGGCTGTCCGGGCCGATAGAATCAATCAATCTGCGTCCGGTTTCCTTAGCCATCAAAGAATCCCCGGATTGCAGATACGAAGTAATCAAGTTGACAGCCGCCGGGGTGATATTGGGTTTGGCCTCCAGAGCTTTCCGGGCCAAATCACCTGCAGATTCATAGTTCTGTTTCAGAAGTTCAATGGTAGAGAGATTAAGGTAAGCCCGGCTTTCGTTGGGATGATATCTAATCTCTTCTGTATAGTAATAGGCGGCGCTATCGTATTCCCCACCATAGAAAAATAGATTGCCGATATTGAGTCTTGCGATAGAAACCCTCTCATTGCTGGATATAGCCCGAGCATATTCCGCCCGCGCCTTTTCCCACTCTCCATTCCTCAGATAGATATTACCGAGATTGAAATAAGCCTGAGCGAAATCGGTTTTGTCCAATCCGGCAAAATTTGTGATGGATAAACCGAACGCTATTACCCCAGCGATCATCGCTTTCGACGACTGCCTAAACCGTCCCTGTCTAAAGGAATTATAGAGTTGACTTATCCCATATCCGGCAAAAATGGTGAGATAGGGCATTATAGGCAGACGAAATCGCGAAGTGACGAAAAAGAGCACCATTGTAAACCAAATCGATGCCGCGACAATCCAGAGTAATAATTGCTCCTTTCTTGTGATCCCCCCAAGAATCTTTCCCATCACAGCCAATCCCAATATAAGACTGAATGGAATAAATGCCGCTTTGCTTATCGAGCTGAATTGCCTTGAGAAATAGATGTTTTGATTATTGGAGACCTCGAAGTTATTCAAGGAGAGATATATTTTTTTGAAGAAGAGAAGCAGGGCCTCCCCGGTATCATTCATAATATAAGATAAGCCGCGTTTCAGATAAAAAGAGGAAACCTGCGAGGGCTTGAGCGGCCTTATCCCGCCTTGTTTTTCCGCATAAAATTTGCAATCATCATATTCCCAGGTTACGCCAAATTCGGGCATATTGGCGGTCATCCCATCGGCATCCTTGTTGCTCCCGATATAGAAATTGATGCCTCCCTGTGAAGCGATTAAGACCGCATCATCTCCAATAAAATAATTGACTGCGGCAACCGGGAGGATAGGGATAAATGCCACCGCCCAAAAAAGGAAGGCAATCTTGAAATTCCTTTTTCGGAAATAAAGCCAGATCGCCGCCGGCAAGAAAAGAAGCAGGATATTGGCGCGGGTAATCGCCGCCATCCCAAGAAATAGTGCCGCCAAATAAATTGATAATGGCTTGATGCTACCTTCACTCCCTCTCAGCAGGAAATAGACTGAGAGCAGGACACACAGCGAGAAAAGAGTATCGACCAGAAGCTGGCCCTCGAAATAAAGCGCTGGATAGTAGAAGATGTATATAACTGATGCAATAATACCGGTGGCGAGATTGAAATAGCGATGCCCAATTATGAAGATGAGAAAAATAATAACCAAACCCATTAAATGCCCGGCCAGAGAAGCGACGAAGATATTCACCCCAAACAATGCATATGTTGAACCCAAGAAGAGAGGATATAGCGGCGCACGGAAAAAGGGTCCGGTAATTTCGAAATTGCCTCTTGCGAAATCAACTGCCAAAAGGTGATGATAGAGGGCATCGATGCTCGGATTATAGAAAAAGGGACTGTTGTTTGCCGATTGGAGGATGTAAATCAGCCTAATACCTGCCGCCAGCAAAGTTATCAAAACTCCCCAAAATAGAGGAGAAATTTTGGGAGGAACCGAGAATTGCATTATGTCAATATATCAGAATATGCAACCGTATGTCAATATTAGAGCTTGGCGTTCTAGGACGCGAAAAAAGCAGGTTTTCATGATTTCACAGGAAATCCGACTCTGATTCGATGTCCGATTAAAATTGGTCGCCTGTTCAACTATACGGCAAATATCCCTTGACAATCGTTGCTTTATTGCTATTTTTACACTAATGTATCGCTATTTTTTGGTCAGTCAGAGGGATTATATTCCTTTCTTAGTTGCAGAAGTTGTCATTTCGGCATTTTGAGATTTGAGAAACCTCGCATTAACCAATTTTGTTAGGATTGGAATTGATCCTATATTGTGTTTTAATAAACGAAATTCATAATTAGATGAAGGAACGATCATGAGCTTATACGGCAAAGGGGCTGTTCTTTTGATGATGGCAGCCATTTTCTTGACTTATTCCCCACTTTCATCGGCAGAGATACTGATTGACAGCGCGGGGAACCAATACATCTCCAATCAAATGATAATCGGTATCGCTAAAGAGTGCCCCAAATTGGCTTATGGCGAGTTTTCCGTAGCCGGATATTCGCCAGGCGTGCAGTCTTTGGATAAACTTTGTGCCCGATACGGGATGTTAAAGGTCGAACCTTGGTTCACCGGCAAACTCAGGGATGGTATGCATCTCAAGGATGTTGTTGAGAGAATGTATATATTCACTACTGATGGCAGATATGATATTCGTGATATAAAGGCGGCTTTCTCAAGAGACTCGCACCTCGAATATGCCGAGCTATATGATGTCCCGATTCCATATTACAATCCTAATGATCCCAATATCGGTCAGCAATGGTTTCTTCCTCAGATAAATGCGTTCGAAGCCTGGGATGTTATTCGCGGTGACACGACCAAAGCGGTCATTGTCGGAATTAGTGACACTGGCGTCTATTATGATCATCCGGATTTGGAACCGAATATGTGGGTTAATGAGCCGGAAGATATCAACCACAATGGTGTCTTCGATAATTTCGATGTAAATCAGGGCGGCGACTTGGATTATGTTGATGATGATGATAATGGCTATGTTGATGACGTAATCGGATACGACCTTGGAGTGGGGGATCCTGATCCATCTGAAGAGAGTCCCACCCACGGGACCCACGTTGCCGGGTGTGCTTCGGAAGCCACCGATAACGGCATCGGCGGCGCCGGCATTGGTTTTTCAGCGCGCATAATTGCCGCCAAAGGCGCAAACAGTGGTGGAGCTTTGACGGCTGTTTATCAGGCGATTGTATATTCCGTCGCCAATGGGGCAGATTTCTGCAATTGCAGTTGGGGCAGTTATTCCTATTATCAGCCTTATCAGAACATTATCACCAATGCTTTCAATGATGGTTGTTTGGTTATAGCCGCTGCTGCTAATGACAACACCATCAACCCAAGCTATCCGGCTGGTTATGAAAACTGCATGGCCGTGGCCGCCACCGGCCCAAATGACAGTCGCGCCTCCTTCTCAAATTATGGAGATTGGGTCGATATTGCCTCGCCAGGGGTAAACATCAGAAGCACCTGGGCTCATGATCAATATACCAATCTCGACGGCACTTCGATGGCTTCGCCTATTGTTTCGGGCACTGCTTGCCTGATTAAGGCCCAGAATTTGTTCCGTCAACCGCAGGATGTCTGGGATATTCTGGTTTCAACTGCGGACAGCCTTTCTTTGTATCAAGCCAATCCGACATACGTGGGGATGCTTGGCTCTGGCAGAGTCGATGCTTATGCCGCTTTGGCGGCGGCATCAATGCCCAATATTCAATATATTTCGTCTTCGATTGAAATCACCAATGATGATGGCGATGGGGTTTTGAACCCCGGAGAAAATATCAATTTAGTGGTGACTCTCAAGAACCTTTGGGCCGACGCCAATAATGTCGCGGCTACCATCAGCGGTGATGCCTCGATGACCATAACGGATGATTCATCTACTTACGGGCTAATGCGCAACGGGGAGGAAATCAGCAATACTTCAGATCCCTTTAAGCTGGAGATACATTCAGATGCTCCTATCTATGTTGCGGATCTAACGATGAATGTTACCGCCGATGGGGGGTATAGCAGCTCGTTCACTTTCCCGTTGGAGATATCGCTGAACCAGAAGAATTTTCCTTACACCGCCGGAGGCAATATTGAAGGCCACATGGCCATGGTAAGTCTTGATCATCTTTATGGAATGGAAGTAGTGTTCGGGGCCGCCGACGATAAGGTTTACGCTCTTAGCGGTGATGGAACCCCCATACCGGGATTTCCGGTCTCAGTAAGTGGCGCTATCGTTAATGGTATTGCCGCCGGACAGGTTACGGGCGATTGGCGCCTGGACCTGGTGGCGGCCACAAAAACCGGCAACCTATATGTTATACACCACGACGGCCAGATTGCCAGCGGATTCCCGATTGCGGCAGGCGGCCAATACTATGCCACTCCCACTCTATACGACATCGATGGAGACAATCTGGCGGAAATGTTCTTTCCCGCATTTGGGGACGGGAAGCTCTATGCCTATCATGGTGATGGCTCCGCAGTGGCTGGATTCCCGGTTGCTACTCCGAATAAATTTTATGGTAGCGCCGCTGTGGGAGACATAGATGGCGATGGACAGATGGAAATCGTAGCTGGATCCCTCGATGGCAACCTTTATGCTTGGAATCACGACGGCACCCCTGCTACCGGTTTCCCGGTCAATTTGGGTAGTCAAATCTGGGTCTCTCCGGCCATCGGTGACATTGATGGTGATGCGCAAATGGAAATTGTGGTCGGCACCCAGGGCAACACGTTTTTCGCCCTGAATGGCGATGGCAGTGAAGTATTCCAAGTTGATGTCGGCGCTACGATTAAATCCGATGCGGCTCTGGCGGAGGTGGACGGATCTGACGGTCTGGAGATTTTCGTGGGAACAAACAGCCATAAAATTTATGGTCTGAATGGCGATGGCAGCAGTATTAACGGATTCCCCGTCGATGTTGGAAATTCCATAAACGGCTCTCCAGTCATCGTGGACATAGACTCCGATGGACAAAAGGAAGTATTCGCCGCCGCCACTGATGGAATAATCTACGGATTTAATATGGATGGCACGGCTGTAAGGAATTTCCCGATTCCAACCTACGGCACCTTGACCACCTCGTCCCTGGCAGTTGGCGATATCGACGGCGACAATGATTTGGAACTGGCAGTTGGATTGCGTCAAGCCTCCGATAATGTCGTGGTTATTGACTGCAAAGATGATGCGTCTGTCAATGGATTCGATTGGGCAATGTATGGACATGATGTTAGCCGTACTCACCGCTGGTTCGACTTTATGCTGAATGTCTCCGAAGATGGGCAGGGACTTATCCCTTCGGAATTAGCATTAATGCAAAATTATCCAAACCCATTCAATCCTATCACCCGCATATCCTTTGACCTGCCGGAACCATCTTATGTCAAATTGGCCTTATATAATCTGAAAGGTCAGGAGATTATAAAATTGGTTGATGGGAATCAAAAGGCCGGAAGGTATGAATTGAGCTGGAATGGGATGAATGCGGACGGGAATACTGTTTCGAGCGGAGTATATTTCTATCGTCTTGAAGCGGGCGGACAAATTGCAATCAGGAAAATGGTATTAATAAAATAAGGGTTTTGATTGACAGAGAAGCAATATCACACTTAATTTATGGAGGAGGTGAGTGAACTTTACAAGAATTTTTGGGATGTTAACCTATAATTTCAAAAGGAGCTGAATAGGAAATGCGAAAGTTACTGATTTTATCATTTGTCGTCTTGATGACGGCGAGCCTGGCCAATGCGGGCAACATGACCGGAATGAACCCCACGTTGCCGATTGTCTCTGACAGTGGAGGTCCAGATAATTACGGATATTCCTGGGAAGACAATGATAACCACGGGACAGTACCTTATAGCTGGTATGAAATTTCTACCATAGGCACTGAAGTCACCGGTCTGCTTGATGACAATAACATAGGCCCAATCCAATTGGGATTCGAATTCCCTTATTATTGGTATCAAGTTACTCGGCTTTGGATCGGTTCGAATGGCTACACATCGTTTTCGTCAAACGCCAACTTTGCACACCCATTTCAAAATATCCCTTATGTGGGACAACCCAACGACTTACTGGCGGTATGCACCGGCGATTTGACCTTTGTTACTTCGGGCGGAATTCCATTACCCAATGCCAAATGCTATTACTGGACCAACAATACTGACAGCTTTGTGGTGCAATGGTCATCAGTAGGAGAATTTGGTTACAACGATAGCACCCATACATTCCAGATGGTATTAGACGCCACCGATAGTTCCATCACCTTCTATTATGGCCAGCAATATGGCCGTTTCCTCGATTCCAATGGCACAACCAAGGATGTCATTGGGATCGAAAATGTAACGGGGACCGTAGGGCTTCAATATCTCCGTGATAATCTCCCCGCCGATCGTATGTTCCATGATGGATTAGCCTTAAGATTCCATGCAATCCCTGACTCGAGTTTCGAAGCGCACGACGTGGGCGTGCTTAATGTATTCAATGGCCAGAATGGCGCCAAAATCCATGCGGTTGGCTTTGAGTCGATTATACAGGGCGAAGTCAAGAATTTCGGAAATCGGGATGAGACCGGATTCAATGTGACCTGTGAAGTCCGCGACCCCAGCAACACTATCGTCCAGAGGGATACCATCACTGTTAATGAAACCATCCCAGCGTCTTCTTCGCTGTGGGTGAGTTTTGATCCCTTCACCCCGACGGTTGCCGGTCAATATCGCGTTGATATGCGCACTTATTTGGCAAACGACGTGGTTGCCAGCAACAACTCCCATAGAGGGGAATTGCGCGCGGTGCCTTTTGCGGCAGACACTCCGGTTGATATTCTCTACGATGATGATGCGGGCGAAATCGGCCGCTCGTGGAATGGCGATTTCTCCGGTTTCGGCAATGAATTCGAATCGCCTTACTTGCCGATGAATGTCAACAATGTCCAAACCAATATATTCGCTGTTACTGCCCCAGGAAACCTCCATGTTTGGCTTATGGATGATGACGGAACCGGCAATCCCGGTGACATCCTGGTGGCCGATACGGTTGCAGTTAGCGCCGTCGGTTGGGATACGACTGATTTTTCCAGCGCTAATATCGTTATCAATCAAGGCAAGGTGTTCGCTGTGGCAATCGTTGAATTGCAGGCTTCGGGCATTCAGATCGGAACGGACCAAAGCACCACCACACCATTCAGTTTCCGTGGATGGGAATATACGGGCGGGCTGGCCGGTGACCGGGATCGTGAACTTTCAGATGTTATGATCCGTATCAATGCCATGGCTATACCGACCGCAGTGTATGATCCCACCGATGAGAACTTACCAGCGAGAGTATCACTTGAACAGAACTATCCGAACCCGTTTAATCCTACGACCAATATCGATTATTCGGTGCCGGTTAATTCGAATGTCAAACTCGATATATTCAATATTATGGGCCAAAAGGTCAAGACCCTGATCAATGGTAATGCTGTTGCGGGCCGCCATAATATTGTCTGGGACGGAAGCGCCGATGATGGTTCCCAGATATCTTCCGGTGTTTATTTTTATCGTCTTTCGGTAGGCGATGAAACCTTTATCAGAAGGATGAC
>PFXJ01000095.1 GCA_002791595.1 candidate division Zixibacteria bacterium CG_4_9_14_3_um_filter_46_8 | reverse complement strand
TCGAGTTTTAGCGGGTTTCGCAGCCGAAGACCATCTCCCTTGGTCTCATATCACTAAGGGCATCTCCGAAAAGTTCTTCGAGCAGGAAAAGATCAGAGCCTATAATGCGGAGCCATTGAGAAAAAGGCATCTGGGCTCGAACGAGATGCCTACAAATCAGGAGTTGCCTGAAGGGGAATCACTGCAGGTCTATGGTCGCCAAAAACGTGTTGTCAGGAAAGGGCCTCAAATTCAGATTCCATCATCCACCATTCGGATTAGGTGGTTGCGTGATGATTCCATGAGATTTCTCGGACATCGGGATATGATGAGGATTTTCCAAAGAGCAGTTAGCCGGGCGGGCATGCCTGTCGGATATTCCCAGGGCTTTAGCCCTCATCAACGAATATCATTTGGTCCTCCGCTCCCGGTTGGGTACACATCTGAAGACGAATATCTTGATATCCATCTATCCGCGCCATTCCAATTGGAGATGTTGGAACGACTGCGCAAGGCTCTGCCACAGGGGATAGAGGTTCATCATATAATCGCCAGACATGGATTTATGGAATCGCTGTC
Organism: candidate division Zixibacteria bacterium CG_4_9_14_3_um_filter_46_8; assembly: GCA_002791595.1. Classification (GTDB taxonomy): domain Bacteria; phylum Zixibacteria; class MSB-5A5; order UM-FILTER-46-8; family UM-FILTER-46-8; genus UM-FILTER-46-8. The sequence goes on along the minus strand of PFXJ01000095.1, from coordinate 20,932 downwards.
TGAGCTAATTAATCTCCAGGAATATATCATCACTATTCCCGATGGTGTAAAGGAATGGACCCTTGATGGTCATCGGCCTACTTTAACGGTTGAACGTGAGAAGAATGGCCAGATGAAGGAGCTGGACATCGCTCCAGGTTTATTCGAGATCGAAAAGGTTCACCGAAATCGACTTAGATTAATGATTCGAGCACATATCCCCGGCGTGGGTCGCCCGGAGGAATATATGACGTTGCTTGCCGGCCTTGATAAAGCCAGCATTCGCACCAGCCATTATCATCGAATCAAGCAATATCATCTGGAAAACGATATTAGGTCTTCCATTTTTGAAGCATCCAACTAAGGAGACTATGCGAAGGTCGGGAGGGAACGAGGTGGTGCGCGAGGCGGCTGTAAAATGCTTCCTGAACATTGAATCGGGGTCGATATTCATCCAAGATGCTCTGACGCGGGCTCACAAAGTTCATAAATTGGATAGCAATCAAAAGCGACAGCTTACTGAATTGGTGACCGGCGCAATCAAAATGCGAGGCCGGCTTGAATTTATTCGAGATTGTTATTTGAGCAAGGAAATCAGCAGATGGACGAACGGATGTCTTCTCTTGGGATTGTATCAATTGATATTCAGCGAAGGAACGCCCGATTATGCGGCGGTCAATGAGTTTGTCACTCTGGCGGCACGTCACGAAAATCCGGGCGCCGCGTCATTAGTCAATGCCATCCTGAGAAATCATCAGCGGGAGCCGATGAGGGTTAAATATCCTGAAAAGGAGAATGATCCCATCGGTCATCTGAGATTTTTCTATTCTTTGCCGGAATGGTTGTGCCGGAATTGGATGGAGCAATTTGGAATCGAGACAGCGACAAAGCTTGCGGAATGGGCTAATTCCCGTCAATTTCCCTCTCTCCGATCATATTCTCTTCGCGAAGATAGTCATGATACTCAATTGATGGATCGCGGGGGTTTTGAAAGGCATCCGCATTTTCATAAGTATTATCGTTTCGTACGCGGCGGTGATCCGAGAGAAACCGATGTTTACAGAAAATCTCTTGTTTATCTTCAGGATCCGTCAGCAGGATTGGCCGCAGAATTATTAGATGCCCATTCTGGAGAATTGATCTTCGATATTGGAGCGGCGCCTGGCGGCAAGACTATCAATATATTTGAATCCATTGAAGGGCGCGGCGAATTATTGGCGTTGGAAAGCAACCGCGGTAAATTAAAGGGGCTGAAAAATAATCTTTACAGATTGGGCATTAATTCAGTAAATATAATAGGGATAGATGTAAATCTGTTCTATCCCAGGCGATTGGCAGATGCGGTTCTTCTTGATACTTCCTGTTCTGGAATCGGGACATTAGCCCGCAATGCTGATCTTAGATGGAGAATCCATAAGGTTGACCTCATTGAAATTTCCAAGCGGCAAAGGCAGATGCTCGAATCGTCGGCAAGATTGGTAAGACCGGGAGGCCGATTGGTCTATAGCACTTGCACCATCACCAGAGAAGAAAACTGGGAGGTGGTCAACAGCTTTTTGATTGCGCATAGCGAATTTTCGCGCGAAAAGATCATCGCATCTCAGATAGGTTTGAAATCGGAATCGATAACCGGAGAGGGCGATATGCTGGTTCTTCCGCACCATTATGGAACTGATGGCGCCTATGCGTGCCGGATGAGGAGAGTAACTTGAGAATCGATCCCAAGAAAGCCAGAAGGGAGAAGCTAAAACATGCCGGAATTATCATTTCCAGTGCCTTAATTTTACTGATGTTTACGGGCTATATTGTAGATGCGTTCATTATGCCTTTAGTGATTGGCATAGGTGATGAAGCTGTGGTTCCGGAAGTAACCAACATTGATTCTGAGGAAGCCAAACGTATTTTGGAGGAGAACGGTTTCAAATGGAAGATTTTTTCTGAAGAGTACTCCGCCACCAAGCCTCGCTTTACAGTCCTCAAACAGCAGCCAATGGCCGGCCTGCAGGTTAAGCGAGGAAGACTTGTCGAATTGGTCATAAGCAAAGGCGGTGAGATTGCTTTGATTGAGGATTTGCGGGGATTTACATTGCGTCAGGCGAAACTCAGGCTTGCTGAAGATGGTTTCGAGCCGGGAATGGTCACTTATGATTATGATGAGGAGCTTCACCCCGGAGTGATAATCCGCACTTATCCATCAGAGGGATCACGCGCCAATCGCGGCGCCATCGTCGATTTGATCGTTAATTTGCGCGCCGGAATGGAGATAGTGGTTGTCCCTAATTACATCGGAATGGGCATCGACTCTGTGCAAAACGATCTTCCGGAAAAGGGGCTGGCGCTGGGCGAAATAGAATATGTCAATGATGACCGCGTTCTTCCCCAAACCGTTCTCACCCAATCATTGGCGGCGGGAATACAAGTGGGAAAAGATACCCAGATCAGCTTTACGGTTAGCAAGGCACATCATGAATGATGCCTTTGATAATGCCGCACATTATTGCATAATTGGCAAGATGCTTTCCCGCATGCAAAACATCTGCCATTCTCAAGCGTATTAAAGGAAATGCTAATGCTTTTCACAAACATTCCATTCACCAATGCGTCTGATTATGTTTATTATCTTGATGTTGTCCCTGGGAAATCCGCTTGGCAATTAATTCAGGAATCGGGTCTATTTGCGAAATTCGTATTGTTCATTCTGATATTGTTCTCGATAATTTCATGGGCGATAATGTTATGGAAATGGCGCCAATTTTCACGGGTTGAAGCCGGCAACAGAATATTCCTGAGAAAATTTCGATCTACATCGAGCATTTATTCTCATTATGAGAGTTTATCGAAAATCCAAAATACGCCACTTGCCATAATGGTCAGGCAATCGTTTGCGGAGCTTGAAAATGGCCGTGGTTCCCAGAATGATTTATCCAAGAATCCGGTCGCAGTTTTAGATGAAGATCATCTCAGGCTTTTCAGCGACGCCGCTGAACGCGCTGGAGAAGAGGAGTTATCGAATCTGGGAAAACATATTCCCTTCCTGGCCACCACCGCCAATACTAGTCCGTTTCTGGGCCTGCTGGGAACCGTCTGGGGAATAATGGGTTCGTTTTCATCGATTGGAGTTCGGGGGTCTGCATCTCTAGCGATAGTGGCTCCCGGCATAGCAGAGGCTTTGATCGCAACTGTCGCGGGATTGGCGGCCGCTATTCCGGCGGTGATAGGATATAATCACTTCAATAGCCGCTTGAAGATACTCGGAGTTACAATTGACAATTTCAGATCGGAACTCGTGAGCGCTTTGAGAAGGGAAATTCTCAATAACAAGGTTGAGGGTTGATGCGAAGACGCGACACCCACGCTCTTTCAGATATAAATATCGCCAATTTGGTTGATGTGATGCTGGTCTTGCTGATCATATTCATGATAACTGCACCGATGCTTCAGAGCGGGGTCGATGTCAAGCTACCTCAGGCAGATCTAAATGGCGGACAGGAGAGACCGGGAATTGTGGTCACGGTGAATGAATCTGGAAGCATCTATCTTGATAAATATATGGTCGAACTAAAGGATCTCGGTTCTCGCCTGCAGGCGGTCATAAATAGCAAAGATTCCGAGGTCATTTATCTCAAAGGTGACAAGGATGTCAGCTATGGCCGTATGATTGAGGTGGTCGCGGAGATTAAAAAGGCAGGAATAACTGATGTTGGACTGGTAATCGAACCTATCAAGTCTGCGGCCAAATGAAACGATATTTGATCTTGTCGATCGCCCTGCATTTAATCATAGTGGCAGGGCTGATTTTATTTTCAAGCGCCGATTCAGGCGGGATTTCATATCCCGAAGTTTATCGCGTTAATCTCGTAAGCAAACCCATGATGCGGGGCATATCAGCTCCGAAGCAAACTCAAACAACAGGCAAGGATCAAAAGCGAATTGTCCAGAGCCAACCAGAAGCCAAGAATTTATATATGAAGGAGAAAAGTGCGGATCCCCACAAAGGTATAGAAACCGTCAAGCCGGGAGCCAAAGGCCAAGGTAATCCCAATTCGAAAGACCAGAAGATTGATGATTATCCTGATTTTCTGGATGGGGTAGATTTCGGAAACGAGTTTGGAGGCATTCGGATAGATGCCGCAGAATTCGAATCTTCATACTATATCAACTTGATTTTCGGCAAGATCCGCAGTCGGTGGGTAAATCCGGTCAAAATGATTAATTCGATAGAAACCACAATATTCTTCCAGGTCGATGCCAATGGTAAAATTAGAGATGCAGAAATTGAAGCTTCATCAGGCATCGAAGCTTTTGATCAATCGGCTTTGCGAGCAATATTGACCTCCGATCCTCTACCGCCTCTGCCGCAGGAATTCAGCGGGGATCACATCGGTATTCACTTAAAATTCGAGTACCTGCCATAAGAAACTTATTATGATTTCAATCCGAACGAGGAATTTCGCAATTGCCGTCATCGCAAATGTCGCGACTATTTTGTTAGCAATTGTGATTACCGGAAGATACGAGGATATTCAGGCACAGTCCGATGTCTATGGTGTGATTCGTCAATCGGGAGAAACCGTTTCCCGATTGAATATTGCCGTTTCGGATTTCAAAATGGATCGAAGGCCGCAATCAAAAGGAGAAGATACACTTACCTACCAGCTAAAAAGGAGCATCGAGAAGGGCCTCGAATTTTCACTTTATTTCAATGTCGTTTCCAATGATTCATCCCTTACCAGTCTCATCGGAAAGCGGGACTTCAACTATGACGACTGGATATATCTTGGCGCTGAGCATCTAATCGGCGGGACCTTTCATACGGACGGAAAGCAATTTGGCCTTGATCTGGAGATATCCGATGTGCCTCGGGGAAAAGTAATTTATCGTGATGACTTGAAATCATCACAGGAATCAATCAAAGAGTTATCTTTTAAGGTTGTGGACCGCATCATCTACATATTGACTGGCGAGCAGGGAATTGCCCGTAGCAAAATTATATTTTCATTCGTCAAGGGAATTGGCAAGGAGCTCGCAATCTGCAATTGGGATGGTTCAAGACTAATTACTCTCACCAACAATAATTCATTAAACCTCTTCCCTACTGCCTCGCCATCCGGCCAGGAGATTTATTTCACGTCATATATTCGAGGCAATCCAGATTTATATAAACTTGATTTATTTTCGAGGAGCATCTCCCCCATATCCGCCCGCAAGGGTATCAATTCTTCAGCGGCGGTAAGCCCCGATGGAAAGTATATTGCGCTAATATTGAGCGTGGACAGCGATGCAGAGCTTTACCTTCTTGACAGAAATGGCAAGATGGTCCGCAGGATCACCAAATCATGGGGAATTGAAAGCTCTCCTGCGTTTTCGCCGAGCGGTAAGGAGATCGTTTTCTCTTCCGACAGAAGCGGCGCAATCCAATTATATATAACTGATATTGAGGGGCTAAATCAGCGTCGCCTGACTTATAATGGGAATTATAACGATACCCCTTCGTGGTCGCCGAAGGGCGATTTGATAACTTATGCATCCAGAGAGGGCGGCAGATTCCAAATTTATACAATTCCTATTACTGGCGAGAATCCCCAAAGGCTTACATCCCTTGGGAACAACCAGGACCCATGCTTTTCACCGGATGGCTTGCATATCTGTTTCGTTTCCGACAGGAGCGGGAGCAACGAGATTTACATTATGAATTTCGATGGGAGCCTACAGGATAAAATATCGTCAGTGAAAAATGCATACAATCCCTGCTGGGTGCCATCTTCTGACAAGGATTAGGAAATTCTTTTGCCTTGTGACAAAATGAACACTATAATCAAAATGGCGTATGAAATATCAAGGAGGTTTAATGAGAATACTTAAGTTGGCCATCATTTTAATAATAGCTGGACTATTCAGTTTTGGCGCTGTCTGCGGCGGCAAGCAGAAACCCACGTTGACGCCCCCTAAAGCCGCCCAGCAACCACAAGAGGAAGTGGGTTTGGAGAAACAACCTGTGGAGAAAATCGAACCTCCCGTGGTTGATGAAGTATCACTGGCGCTCGGTAATATATACTTCGATTTTGATAAGTCTGAGCTGGAACCAGAGGCGCGGGAAATGTTGGAAAGATATGCGGACAAGCTTCGCGAAAATCCCCAAATGAGAATCCGAATCGAAGGCCATTGTGACGATCGGGGGACTGAACAATACAACCTTGCCCTTGGTGAGAAGCGCGCCTTTGAAGCCAAAAAGTTTCTTATGAGCTCAGGCATCGCCGGCGAGAGAATCGACATCATAAGTTATGGCGAAGAACATCCGGCTGACCCTGGTCAGAATGAAGGCGCATGGGCGAAAAATCGCCGCGCTGAATTTAAGATATTACGATAAGTGCCAATATGATGTGTCTTAAAATGCATTGCCAATTTTGCTTGTTCCGGATATTTCAATTTGCAATCGTGCTCGGCCTACTGTTTACCGGGTGCGCCACGCGCGGCGATGTGGAGCATATCATTACCGATCTGGATACGATGAAAAAGGACTATGGCGAACTCCATGAAAAAAGCGCTGCACAGGATTCTCTCTGGCAGGAACAAGCCAAAGTATTTCGTAACAATTATGCGGATATCAGCTATCGATTAGATCAACTTGCCGAGCATCTGCGGTTAATCGAAAACAAACTCGATGACCTTCAATCACGGCAGACGGGGCAAGGATACCCTTATGGCGGCCCCCAAATGCCTGCTGGTTTTGATTCAACTGCAGATAGCTTGAAGAGCAAAGTGGAGATTTCCGCAAAGCGGATTTATGATACTGCATATATGGACTTCATTAAAGGTGATTACAAAGTTGCCATTACCGGTTTTGATGAATATCTCAAACAGAATCCGAAAACGCCGTTATCGGACAATGCGGAGTATTTTATAGGAGAGTGTCATTTTAATCTCAGCGACTATGATCAGGCCGCCGCCACTTACACTTCTCTTCTGAAGGAGAGACCAAAATCTGAAAAGGCGCCGGATGCCTTGTTGCGAATGGTCGAGTTGTCCCTGAAGAAGTCTGATCCCCGAGCTGCAAGTCGCTATTATGAGAAATTGGCGGCAGGTTTTCCGGATTCCCCGCAGGCGGAACGGGCCAAGGATTTGATTAGAAAATCCAAGAGAAAGAATTAAAACCGGGCTGGACCCCAATCAGTCTTAAATCTCAGCCATACTTATTTGACCAGAATACTCCATCGTGCTTACAGTGTGTTGTGAAAATGCGGGCAATTGCTAACAGACAGCGGAATATCCTCCATCAACAATCAGGGTTTGCCCGGTAACAAACTTGGCATCCGGGGTGCATAAAAAGCACACCACACCGGCCACATCTTCGGGTGTGCCCAAGCGTCCCATAGGGGTTTTGCGCATTGTTTCATCATGCAAGGTTTTATACATCGCCGGAAATTTCTTGAGGGCGTCGGTATCAATCATACCTCCGGAGACAACATTGCAGGTGATATTCTTTCTGCTGTACTCGACCGCAATATACCTGACCAGTGTTTCCAAAGCCGCTTTGCTGACTCCGATTGACGAATAACCAGGCAAGTAAGATTGGGCGCCAAGGCTCGATAGAGTTACTATGCTTCCTCCTTCCCGCATCAGTTTCGATGCCCGCTGAGAGCCGTAGAGGAAGGCTTTGGCATTTACGTCCATCGCCAGATCCCATATCTTATCATCGACTTCATCTATTTCACCTGGAATCCCCAGAGCGGCATTTGAAATAAAGATATGAAGGATGCCGTATTTTTCTTCGATGGCATCGAACATCTTGTGAAGCTGTTGGTGATTGCCCACATTGGCTCTGAACAACATTCCGTCACTGCCGCGTTTGCGGACTTCCTCCATAGTATCCTCTGCTGCCGTGCGATTCTCAAAAAAATTGATTATAACCGTCGCGCCCATCTCGGCCAACCGCAAGGTTACAGCGCGTCCAATCCCGCGGGTTCCTCCCGTAACCAAAGCAATCTTGCCTTCAAATGGTTTATTTGCCATCTCCAATCTCCTGAAAAAATTTGGACATCTGCGAAGGGAATTTAATTTGATTCTAATGACCGGCCATCATCATAAAGAGCTCTCGTTTATTGCTTAATTGCGTCATTAAATATATAATCCTATCAAACTTGGTAATAGTTCCATCTATAATAAACAAACGGATTTCAGGCAACTAAAACCCGTCATTATCGGTATTCAGGGGGCGAGGTATTTCAACGGCCTCCTAGCAAAATATAGGACAAAACAACTGAATTACATCATATCCTGAGGATCGACATCGATGGACAATTTGATATTTCGGGGGATTATGCCTGCGGGAGCAGATGGATAATATTTTCTCAATGCCATATTAAATTTTAGGATTGAATCAAGCTTCAGCAACAGTTGATAACGATAATACTTGCGCAATTTATAAAGAGGGGCCGGCGCCGGACCCAATAATCTGTATAGCCTGCCCGAATATCCATCCTTGAGCGCTATCAATTTATTTTTTAGAATCTGCGAATATCTGGCTGCCTTGACCTGATCCATCGAGCTTATAGTGAACAATACTAATTTGGTGAACGGGGGATAAAACATTTTTCTACGATATCCGATTTCTTCTTCGTAAAACCCTTCGAAATCCTGGTTTCCAGCATAATAAATGGAGTATTCATCGGGAGTAAATGATTGAATGATGACTTCTCCGGCAGTGGACCGCCGCCCAGCTCTGCCGGCGGCTTGAGTAAGTAATCTGAAAGTATTTTCTCTGGCCCGGAAATCCGGAAATGAGAGACTTAGGTCAATCATTATTATACCTGTCAAGTGAATGTTGGGAAAATCAAATCCCTTTCCCACCATTTGGGTTCCCACCAGTATGTCCACCTTGCCCGCCGTAACATCGTCAATAATGCGCTCTAATTCCCCTGAAGCCCTGGTGCTGTCCAGATCCATTCTGGAAATAGTCGTATCCGGAAATAATTCATTCAGCGTCTTTTCCAGTCGTTGAGTGCCAACTCCAAAAAGACTGATTTTGGGGCTCTGACAGATGGGACATATTTCCGACGGAGTTTCAGTTTTTCCACAATAATGGCAGACAAGTTTTTCAGTCTTCTCATGATAAGTATAATTGATGTCGCAATCAGGGCATCGCCACATTTTGCCGCAGTCGTGACACTGCACATACCTCGCGTATCCGCGGCGGTTCAAGAGCAGCAAGGTCTGCTTTCCAGAAAGCAAAGAATCATTGATGTGGGTTACCAAGGTTGCCGATAATGAAGAGCTTACTGTCCGTTCCTTTCTCATATCCAAAACCGTAACCACAGGTAACTGTCCTCCTTCCGGTCTTTCAGGAAGCGTCAATAATTTGTATTTTCCGGAACGAGTATTGTGATAACTTTCTATAGATGGAGTGGCGGAACCCAGAATAACCGGAATAGACTCTATCTGACCTCTCATTATCGCGACATCGCGGGCATTATATTTCGGAGCATGAGTCTCTTGCTTATAGGAACCATCCTGCTCTTCATCAACTATTATCATTCCCAGATTTTTCATCGGCACAAGGACCGCGGATCTTGGCCCCAGAACTATGCCACATTTCCCGCTTCGGGCCTGCTCCCAGCGCCTAAATCGCTCTGATTCCTTCAATCTGCTATGCAGCACTAACACTCTCTCCCCGAAAGCATCAATAAATATCTTCTCCATCACCGGCGTCAAAGATATTTCTGGAACGAGCGCCAGAACTGACCCGCCCCTCTCAATGACAGCTCTCATAACCTCCAGATATACCAATGTCTTTCCTGAACCGGTAATCCCGTATAGGAGATAATTCCTGACCCTATTATCCTCAGAATCAGCAAGGATTTCTCGAATAGCTTGAAGCTGAGATTGGTTAGGATGAAATGGCTGCCTGTAAAACGGCCGCAAGGCACGGGAAGTCTCTTGACCCAGCCAATCAGCTCTTTTGTATCGGAGCTTAATCCGCGCTTCCGAAATAGCATCCTTTAATCCTCTGATGTCGATCTCGGAGACAAAATGATTGGGAAGATCCGATGAGCGAATACCTTTCGCATTATCATCAGATCCCTCAAGCTGAATCATCGCTTCTGAAAGAGTGAGCAGACGCGCAGGAAGGGCCATCTGAAAACACTCCGGCAGGTTGCAGACATAGTATTCAGAAATCCACTTGATGAGATTTATCAATGAAGCGGGAATTAGCGGGAATGGCTCCTTAAATGATGTTATATCTCTCAAGCCCCTGATCGATGATTGAGAATTCAAATCAATTACAAAGCCCGTGAAGTTCCTCTTCTTGACCGGAACGACCACCCGGGTCCCAATCTCAATCCATCGGAGATATTTGTCAGGAATTCGATAAGTGAAAGGACTGACCGGAACTTGGGGAATGACTACGTCAGCATGCATCTACAAGAAAAAAGGCGACGGAAAACCCGTTGCCTAAGCTTGATGACAAAAGGGTGTATTTAAACGCCACACATTGTTGATAAAAGAATCCAATCTTATTCCCATCTGGACTTGTTAGCCTCTGGCTTAGAGTGGTGGCCGAAGTCCGGGGTGGGTTCTTTTTATGGGAAAACACACCCCGTCTCCCCGATTACATCGGGGATCCACCCCTCTCAAGAGAGGGGATCTAAATGTTATTCCGTTCTCGCTTGGCCAAAAGCTCAGATTCAATTCGATGTGACACAATTTTGTCAACAGTATGAGGCAGCGGAAAACCCGTTGCCTTGCAATAACAGTGAACTTTCCTACTTTTCGCCGCGGCACTTCTTCCCTTTGGCGATGGCTTCATTAATCATCTTTTTGTCGCCAAGCTCGGAATAAACTGTGGCCATCAGATCATAAACGTCGCAATTGCCGGGATCTTTCAATTCAAGCCGTTGAACAACAGGGACTGCCTCCTGGAATTTTGCCAGCTTAATTTTGACCAGGATGAGATTAAAGGCGGCATCATTATCTTCGGGATTTACTCTAATCGCTTCCGAAAATGCATTTTCGGCCTTCGGCAAATCCTCCAACTGCTGAAGATAAAGCACTCCCAAATTGAACCACAGATCGGGATTATTGGGATCAATTTTCAAGGCGTCGGCATAAGCGGCCGCCGCCAGAGGATAATTTCCAGTTCTTTCGTGAATCTGTCCCATTCTGATATTGATATTGGTATTCTTGGGCTCGAGCTTCTTGGCGACATCATAGATTTGCAGGGCTTCGGGATATTTTTCTTGAGCAAAGCAAATCGCGGCGAAATTGCGGACGATTACTGGATCATCATTCTTCAGTTCATAGGCCCTTTTATTATAATCATAGGCCTTTGGACTATCGGCAAGCTTGCTGGCCACAAAACCCGCGTTTGAGTACGATTCATATTTGGAAGGATCAATCACCATGCAGATTTCGAATTTTGTTATTGCACTTTGGTAATCCTCCTTTTTTACATCCTCCAGTCCATTATTGAACAGCAAATTCCATTTCTGTTCGCGAATTGCCAAGGCCTCTGCTTTGTAAACGGGATTCAATTCCATTGCCTTATCAAATGCCTCATTCATTTCGGGATACTGGTCGAGCTCCGCATAGGACTTGCCCAAGAAGAAGTATGCTTCGCCATTCTTGGGATTGCTCTGCAATGAAAGCTTGAATTGTTCGATGGCGCCGGCAAAGTCGGGCGGCACATTCTTAAGCATTATTTTCCCCTGGCGCAAATTCTTATCGGCGCAGGATACCAGCAACGTCAGGGCCAAAATAGTACCCAGGACTCCAAGAGATGATCTAAACTTCAAATTAAAACCTCCTTAAATAGCATTTCAATCCGCCATTCTCGCTATCTGAATTAGAATCGCTTATAGCGAACGGTGTATGTTAGAATCGTTTCACCATCAGGCGAAACCGGTATCGTAAATTCGATGGTATTGGCGTCTTTTTTGTGGAAATCGAAATTAGATTTAATAATCTCCCAATCAGTGGATTTCCATAGCTTCTCAACTACCACAACTTCCACTTTTTCCTTTTTGTGATTTCTCAATTTCACTTCGTATGATTCTTCCGAAACCGATGATGAAATCTCTTTGAAATCAGCGGCCTTGGGTTCTCCGATAATGTCGAAGGCATCTCCCACATAGACTCTAACCATCTCGTCCTTTGGAGTATGGTCGATTTCATCTTCTCCCACATATTCGAGGGATTTGTCGCTGTCAACTTTGTAAACACGTATAGTGCCTTTCGGAAGTGGCGTCCCCAATCCTTCAGCCTGTCCGTTCTTGAATTCGAGCGAAACCTTGACCTTCGTTCCATCGCCTCGGCGCCCATACCCTCTATCGTAAGTATAAACCTTCCTGGCCTTCACCTCGGATGCTGGGAATAAGGTTATTTGCTTGATTTCGTTGCTCAAAATATCGGCGCGGCGCTGCAATGTATATAAATGGTATTCGAAAAACGCTTTCTCCTCAAATTGAGGCGCCACTTTCGCCTCGGAACGGAAGGCATTCATCCCATAGGCACCTTCGATTCCCTTTGCCGGAACACGATGTATATCGCCCGCGATCAGCTTCACTCTGGCATTCTTAAATGAACCGCCGGAATTATTTTCAATCGAAACCCATCCGGATAATTCCAGTGATTTGTCATCTTCTGCAACAACCGCTACATATTCTGAATGCCAATTCATACCATTTGTCAGGTAGCTGACTTCACAATCGATAGGACCTTTTACAGCGCTATCGAATTTCCAAACCAACGTCGGTCGTGTCAGCAGGCCATCCGGGAGCTTATCAAACTTGTAATCAGTCAATTCCTCGGTGCGAACTACGCTCAAAGAGCCATCCTTCCCTTGAACGACAACGGACTCGCCGCTGCGAGATAAAAGCGTTCCTTCATAAAGCTGGCCATTCTTGCCTATAGCGGTAATCTGGTGATCGAGATACTTATCAAATATCTTGTCCGGGCTTACCAGATCATATTGGTAATTCTGTTCCAGAATCGAAATCTTGTCAATTGATTGTCGGGGTTTGAAATGCACGGAAGTAGGATCGATCCTTGAGGGAACTTCCGAAAAGCGGTAATCGAAAATGCCTGGTTTGAACTCCAGCGAACGCACTTCCTTAACCAAGGCCAAATCCTGATTATAGACTGTCAAAGCAACATCAGGCTGGGCTCCGACGGCAAGCGCATTACCAACGCCCATCATAATAATAATTAGACTAACAAATTTTCTTTTCATCTGCCACTTCCTTGGATAGTAAAATCACCAGCCAACAATCTCTTCGAGATTCATACTTAGCTTTTCCAATCGCTCCTGGTAATCTCTGTTTTTCTCCCTCTCTTTATTAATAATATCCGCCGGCGCCTTGCCAACAAAATCATCGTTTTCCAATTTCTTGCTCGATTTATCGAACAGCATCTTGACCCTTTCGAATTCCTTTTGCAGCCGATCTCGCTCAAGCTCGATATCAATCAATCCTGCCAGAGGGATAAAAATTTCGGCGCCCTTGATCACCCGCGAAGCAGACTGGTAAGGTTTAGCTGTGGATTTATCGATAGTCAACCCTCCGACTTTTCCCAGCAATTTGATGTAATTGGAACTGCGGCGAATCCAATCCGCAATTTTGTCATCTGAAGGTTTTATGAGGACGTCCGCTGGTTTGCCCGGAGGAACATTCATCTCTGATCTTATATTGCGAATGGCGCCGATAAGTTCCTGCACCGCTGACATCTCTTCCTCGAGCTCCTTGTTCAAAAAGCTCTCAGGGACGTCAATCCAGGGCGCGACCGACAGGCTGGGTTGCGGCGGCTTCAAATCAATGGCCTCGTATAATGCTTCCCATAACTCCTCAGTGATAAATGGCATTAATGGATGTTGCATCCTCAAGGTGCCGTCGAGGATATAAAACAGAACATGCCGGGCATTATCGTCAGGGGTATCGCCGTTCTTCGCGTATAAACGAGGCTTAATCATCTCAAGATACCAATCACAAAAGTCCCGCCAGAAGAATTCATATAATATTTTGGCCGCCGTATTGAACCTGTATTCAGTAAAACATCGTTTTGCTGAAGCCGTGATTCCCGCAAAACGAGAAAGAATCCAATCGTCCGCGGCATCAAGCGGCTTGGGAATCGAATGTGGATCCTTAAGTCTGAATTCCTCCATATTCATAATCGCCAGTCTTCCTGCGTTCCAGATTTTATTCGCATAATTTCGGCCAAGCTCAAAACTATCCTTGGAAATAAATTGATCCTGCCCTTCAGAAGTTAAGAGCAGTAAGGTGGAGCGCAGGGCATCGGTGCCATAGGTCCCGATAATTTCCAGGGGGTCGATGCCATTTCCCAGGGATTTGGACATTTTCACTCCCTTTGAGTCGCGCACTGTTCCATGTATCAGGACCTGCTCAAAAGGAGGTTTACCAATAAACTCATACCCCGCCATAACCATTCGGGCCACCCAAAGAAATATTATCTCGCTGGCAGTAAACAAGGCTTTAGTCGGATAGAACGCTTTTAATTCAAGAGTATCATCGGGCCAGCCAAATGTGGAGAAGGGCCAAAGCCAGGAGGAAAACCAGGTATCGAGCACATCTTCATCCTGATGGATTTCACTGCCGCCGCAACCGGAACAATGCCCTGGATTTTCGTGTGCCACCATCTCTTTGCCGCAACTATCGCAATAATAGACCGGTATGCGATGTCCCCACCAGAGCTGACGGGAAATGCACCAGTCACGAATATTGTTCATCCAATGGAGATATGTTTTGCTCCAATGTTCGGGAATAAATCGAATGGTGCCATTTTCAACGGCTTGCAAGGCCGGCTTGGCCAATGCCGACATCTTTACGAACCATTGTTCGGACAAATATGGTTCAATATCGGTATGGCATCGATAGCATTCAGCGATCGGAACCATGTAATCTTCAATCCGTTCCAGTTGACCCATCTTTTCCAATTCGGCCACGATTTTCTTGCGAGCTTCGTATCGATCCATCCCCTTGAACTTGCCGGCGTTCTCGTTAAGAGTGCCATCCTGGTTAAGGATATTAATCCGTTCAAGATTGTGACGGCTACCTATCTCAAAATCATTGGCATCATGGGCCGGGGTTACTTTCAGCGCGCCCGTGCCAAATTTGGGGTCAACATAATCATCCGCCACTACTACCAGCTCACGATCCATTATTGGCAGGATTACCGATTTCCCTATTAGATCCTTGAAGCGTTCGTCATTGGGATTGACCGCCACTCCGGTATCCCCCAACATTGTTTCAGGGCGGGTAGTCGCGATGGTCAGGAAACTATTCGAACTCTTAATTTTGTATTTGATGAACCACAACTTGCCGTTTTTTTCATTTCTTTCCAATTCGTCATCGGACAGCGAGGTGCGACAGCGAGGGCACCAATTAACTATATATTTGCCCCGATAAATTAATCCCTTCTTATAGAGATGCACGAATACTTCATAGACCGCCTTCGAAAGCTGAGCATCCATTGTGAAACGGGTTCGATCCCAATCACAGGAACAGCCCATCATCTTTAGTTGACCAATGATATTGGCGCCATTCCGGCGCTTCCATTCCCACACCCGCTCCAAGAATTTATCCCTGCCGAGCTTTTGACGAGAGTTGCCTTCACGCGCCAATTGCTTCTCGACAACAACTTGAGTGGCAATGCCGGCATGGTCGATCCCCGGAAGCCATTCCGTCTCATAACCATTCATTCGATAAAATCGAACCATCATATCTTGAAGCGAATTATTAAGGGCATGCCCGAGATGCAAGACATCGGTAACGTTAGGTGGGGGGATAACGATTGAGCAAATTCTTTTGGTGGTTTGGGGATCCGCCTTGAAATAGCCTCCCTCCTCCCAATTCTTTCTCCACTTATTTTCTATTAATTCCGGCTGAAACCGTTTTGAAATTTCCTTCGTGGCCATCTTGGTAAAATGTTCTCCTTCAAATTGAGCATCCATAATAATATATCGGGTTGTCGATGTCAAGTTCAATAAACCCTTTCATTGCTAAGAGTATGCCTACCACACTCCCTAATCGCTCGGTGCCTGCAAGCTCGGTCAAGAATGAAATATTTTTTCCAATTAGCAAATATGCATGTCCACCATTTAGCAGGGGTTACATAACAAATGCATTCAAGAATTAACGCTGATCGACAATGAACCGCATTAACCAGAACTGAAGTCAGCGCACGCCATCATATCCATTTTCTCCTTAGGATAAACCCCGCTCTGAATAGGGTTGAGTGGTTCCTGCTCTTTCTGGTATCCTTGGCCTTAATAAGGATATCCTCATTTATGGTTGAGGCTCCATATAAGAAGCCCGGCTCAGATAAGTAAGGTCACTGGCTAATATTCCTTCCAGCTCTTTATCTTGACGTTTTCGGGGCCCCCTAATCTATATAGAGCTTCGGCCAAGCGCATGGCGAATTGGCGGTTGGTTATCAGGGGGACATTGAAATCAACAGCAGTGCGGCGGATAATATAATCGTTGGTAAGTTCTTCTTCCTGATAATTTTTCGGGATGTTAATCACCAGGTCAATCTTGCCGCCTTTGATATAATCCACGGCGTTGGGCTGGCGTCCTCCGATAGGCCAGTGAAGGATGCTGGCATATATCCCATTCGTTTTTAGAAATTCCGCGGTGCCGCGGGTGGCGAAGAAATCAATTCCCAACTTGACCAACATACTGACGCTTTCCAATAATTCCGCCTTCGATTCCACCGAACCGGAAGAAATCAAAATCGACTTAATGGGCAGTTTGAATCCTACCGATATAAGCGCTTTAAGAAAAGCCTCATCGAAATCATCCCCCAGACATCCCACTTCGCCTGTGGAAGCCATCTCTACACCCAAAGTCGGGTCGGCTCCATCCAGACGGGTAAATGAAAACTGCGGAGCTTTAACTCCCACATAGTCGAGCCGATAAAGCGGATTTTCTATGGGGGGAATTGGCTGATTCATTATGACTTTGGCGGCGATCTCTATGAAATTATTCTTGAGGATTTTAGAAACGAACGGAAAGCTTCGTGAGGCACGCAGATTACATTCGATTACTTTGACCTCGTTTTGTTTTGCAATGAATTGGATATTGAATGGCCCGTGAATCATTAGCGCCGATGCTATCTTCTGTGAAATCTGGCGGATTTGCCGAATGGTTTCAAGATAAATTCGCTGGGGCGGAACAACCAATGTAGCGTCCCCAGAATGAACACCCGCATTTTCCACATGCTCGGATATCGCATAAATAATGATTTCACCGTTCTTGGCAACAGCGTCAATCTCGATTTCTTTGGCGTTTTCCAAGAATTTGCTTATGACGGTGGGATGTTCCGGCGAAATCTCCGCCGCTTTTTTCAAAAATCTGGAAAGCTCCGAATCATTACAGGCGACCGCCATGGCCGCCCCGCTGAGCACATACGATGGGCGCACCAGAACTGGAAAGCCAACCGAGTTTGCGAATATATGCGCATCCTTAAAGGAGTTTAGCTGGGCCCAAATCGGCTGGTCGATTTGCAGTTTGTCCAGCAGGGTGGAGAATTTGCGCCGATTTTCGGCCATGTCGATGCTTTCAACGGAAGTTCCTAATATCTTCACTCCTGCCCTCGAAAGTTCCCCAGCTAAGTTGTTGGGAATCTGGCCCCCGACCGAAATAATCGCCCCCAGAGAATTCAGTTTTTTGGTGATTTCCAACACCGTTTCCATGCAGATTTCATCAAAAAACAACAGATCGAATTCATCGTAGTCGGTGCTTACAGTTTCCGGGTTGCAGTTGATCATCACTGTCTGGAAACCGAGTTGGCGGAGGGTGACTCCGGTATTCACCGCACACCAATCGAATTCGACCGAACTCCCGATCCGATAAGCCCCACTGCCCAAAATAATGACCGCTTCCTTTTCACGAAGGTCAATATCATCTTCCTGGCCGTTGTAGGTTAAATACAAATAATTGGTCTGGGCGGGATATTCCGCCGCGAGAGTGTCGATCTGTTTGATGACCGGCGTAATCCCATATTCCCGACGAAACTCCCGTATCTCCTTGCGGGTGCGGTTGCTTAAATGGGCGATTTGCTTATCGGAAAAACCAAGCCGCTTAACCCTCTTTAGAAGCGTATCCGGAATTGCGGCGGTCTTAAAATTGCCAAGTTCATCCGCTTGTTCCACGACGTAAGCAATCTTATGAAGGAACCAACAATCGATATTCGATAGCTGATGGATCTTCTCTATCGAATACCCTTTTTCTATGGCTTGCGCAATGGCAAAAATTCGTTCCTCGGTCGGTTCCGACAATTCCTTTTCAAGGTTGTCATAATTGAAATTGCTATTTCCTACCAGGCCATTTGCCCCAATCTCCAGCATTCGCAACGCTTTCTGGAGCGCCTCCTCGAATTTTCTGCCTATAGCCATCACTTCGCCAACAGATTTCATCCCGGAGCCAATCCGCCTCGATGCCATCCTGAATTTCTTTAAATCCCAACGGGGGACTTTTACTACCACATAATCGAGGGCGGGCTCAAAGAAGGACTGGGTAACCTTGGTGATGGAATTCTGCAATTCAAAAAGCCCGTACCCTAAGGCTAATTTAGCCGCATTAAACGCCAGCGGGTACCCAGTCGCCTTTGAAGCAAGAGCGGAACTTCGCGATAATCGCGCGTTCACTTCGATTATTCTATATTCTTCGGATTTCGGATCAAGCGCAAACTGAATATTGCATTCGCCAACGATTCCCAGGTGGCGGATTACTTTTATAGCAATCTCCCTTAATAGATGATATTCCCGGTTCGTCAAAGTTTGGCTGGGCGCCACAACAATACTTTCGCCGGTATGGATTCCCATTGGGTCAAAATTCTCCATATTGCAAACCGTGATGCAGTTATCGTAAATGTCCCGCATCACCTCGTATTCAATTTCCTTCCACCCCATCAGGTATTCTTCCACCAGTATCTGAGTCGCATGGGCTAAGGATTTGGTCGATAGACGGATGAGTTCCTTTCTATTCGTGCAGAAACCCGAACCCAGCCCACCCAACGCAAAAGCTATACGAATAATAATAGGGTACCCGATTTCATCGGCGATTGACACCGCCTCATCCACACTAATGGCCGCCTTGCTTTTGGGAACTTCAACATTTATCTCCCTCAGTCTTTTGATAAACAGCTCCCGATCCTCAGTATCGATTATCGATTCTATCGGCGTCCCCATCACCTTTACATTATGCTTATCGAGCATGCCGCTTTGATGGAGTTGAATGCCGCAATTCAATGCGGTTTGGCCCCCGAACCCGAGCAGGATCCCATCGGGTTTCTCCGCTTCGATCACCTTTTGAACGAAATAAGTATTCACAGGCAGAAAATAAACCTGGTCCGCCAAATAATCCGAGGTCTGCACAGTAGCGATATTAGGATTTATTAAAATAGTTTGAATCCCCTCTTCCTTGAGCGCTTTGATCGCTTGACTGCCGGAATAATCGAATTCGCCGGCCTCCCCTATCTTTAGAGCCGAACTACCCAAGACAACTACTTTTTTGATGTCCCTGCTTATCCCCATACCACCTTCAGAAATTCATCGAACAAATAATCCGCATCAACAGGACCCGGCGAGGCCTCCGGATGAAATTGGACACTGAAAAAGCGTCCGGAAATATGTTTGATACCTTCATTCGTTTGGTCATTTAGGTTCACAAACCAGGGCTTCCAATCCGATGGCAACGAATTGCTATCTACCGCAAAACCATGATTTTGGGAAGTAACCAAACATCGGTTTGTCCCCGCTTCGATTACCGGCTGGTTTTGACTGCGATGACCGTATTTCAATTTATAGGTTGACGCTCCGGCGGCAAGCGCCATAAGCTGGTTTCCCAAACAAATTCCGAATACCGGAATATCCCGAGAATACATCTGGCGGATATTTTGAATTGTTGGCGGACAGGTCTGGGGATCGCCCGGGCCATTCGAGATTATAACGCCATCAAACTGTTCGGCGTGAGTAAAGTCATAATTCCAGGGAACTCGCAAAACCTCACATCCCCTTTTTAACAGGCTCCGGATAATATTATGCTTGCATCCGCAATCAACAACACAGATGCGACGGCCGCCGGAACCATAAAGAATCGGCTGGGAAAGGCTGACCTTGCCGGCAAGATTCTCGGAATATGGATCATAGAAATCGATATCATCGTTATTCAAAACCAATTTCCCCAGCATTGTCCCTTTGGTTCGCAGGTTCTTGGTCAATGCCCTGGTGTCAATCCCGCATAATGCCGGGACTTGATGTTCATTCAGCCATTGAGAAAGGCTTTTGGCGGCATTCCAATGGCTATAATTTTCAGAATAATCCGATACGATCAGCCCCGACACATTAACCTTGTCGGACTCAAAGCGCTTACTCAAATTATCGAGAACGGTATCTTCCGGCACGCCATAATTTCCTATCAATGGAAAGGTAAATACCAGTATCTGTCCAAAATACGAGGGATCGGTAAGGCTTTCGGGATAACCGACCATTCCGGTATTGAAAACAACCTCGCCGGCTGACGAGCGGGGGAAACCGAAGGATAACCCGCGGTATTCGGTCCCATCCTCTAAGACAAGATACCCTTCCGGCGCTGTTAAGGTTGACATATAATGCTACGCAATTAAATTTCCTCTCTCATTAAATTGCGCTAATATAAATGATTCAACGGTGAGAATGAACGAAAAAAAACAAAAATGATTTGGTTATCAAGTATAAGCGTTACGTCAGGTCACGCCCATACTTCATCAGGGCTAAGATCTGATGGAACGACAAATTGTCATTCCGGACTCGATCCGGAATCCAGGTTCATCACTGGATACCAGCATTCGCTGGTATGACACCGGGAATTACGTGAGTTGCAGACATCCCCTTCCCGATAAGATCGGGACCAGGAGGTCTGCCAAGCACCATATAAGACCCACCGCAAGCGGGATGGGGCACCCA
>PFXJ01000071.1:5472-27045 GCA_002791595.1 candidate division Zixibacteria bacterium CG_4_9_14_3_um_filter_46_8 | reverse complement strand
TCATTTCAATATCAATAACCGCTTGGTCTCTTCCATCTCTCCCATCTTCACCCGCACCAAATAAATGCCGGAAGGATAATTTGAGCCATCCCAAGAAATTGTGGTGACTTTCCCGATACGCAGAAGCCAGGCATCACTTTCAAATTGAGGGCTGGTCCAGTATCCAGTAATTATGAAATCTCCCGCATCTAGACTATCGCCAACGATCTGCTCATCGCCATCGTATTATTTTACTTGACATCCCTTGGTATGAAATGTATAAATAAGCTAATTGATTCGGTGCCCATTTTGGGCCAATAGGGAAGGCGGTGTGAAGCCGCCACAGCCCCGCTACTGTAAGCGGGTTAAAAGCCATCATATTCCACTGGGGAAACCCGGGAAGGGATGGTTGAATATACCCCCGCAAGTCAGGAAACCTGCCGAATCCCAACAACTCTTGCTTCTCCTTCGCGGGAGGGATGGAAGTGATTAATTTTACCTTTCAACGCCCTCACATGGGTGTTTTTTTTATCGCACTCTGTTTAATTGCCATAGTTTATATGGCCCATAGCCATAGCGTGCTGGGTTTGGAATCCCATAATCTCAGCGGGGTCATTTTGGATTCCGAATCCGGCAGGCCCGTAAATGGCGCCTGTATTTCCCTTTCGGGTCATAGCACCTTCTATTCATCGGGTTCGGATGGCAAATTTCTCATTGCGGGCATTCCTGCCGGCGATTATAGCCTGATAATCAAGGCGGAAGGATTCCATAATGCCACTGAATCGATTGAAGTGGTTGATGGCCCCGATCTGCAGCTATCCTTCCGAATGACGCCGGTGGTATTCATAATGCCCGAGCAGAAGGTATTTGCATCCCATCCCGAGGCCCCCATTATGAGAGGCTCATTGATCGGATCATTGGAGCTTTCCGCGGATCAATCAGTTTCTCTTCGAGATGCCGCTGAGATTGTCAAAAAAATTCCGGGCGTTTTCATCAGGGAAAATGGTCCCGGCGGTGAGCGCACCATTTCGGTTAATGGTTGCGATCCCTCCAAAGTGAGAGTGGTATTCGATGGCGTGACGCTCAATGCCGGTTCGGGTATGGCGGTTGACCTGAACACTATCCCGGTGGCTTCTATCAGCAAAGTCGAGCTGTATGCCGGTAATGGCTCGATTGGGGGCACCCTAATACTTACATCAAGGCAATTGGCAGATGTCAATCAGAAGGACATAATGTTGAGCGGCACCAATAGTAGTTTCAATACCGACGATCTCAGGGCCGGAATCGGTATCAGGCCCGGGAAGCTACCATTGGATATGAGCATAGATCGCTTCCATACCGATGGTGATTTCAAATTCTACGACCAGTTTGGTAGAGAAAAATTCCGTACCAATAATTACCGCGATGCCGAGAACTATTTCATAAAATTTTCCTTGCCATTCCGAAATTCTCCGGAAATATCTCTGCAATATTACCATGCTAAGAAGGGAAGTCCGGGGCCTCTTCTGCAAACGGATAGTACCGGTACGATCGAAAATAGTAAGCTGATTGCCAATATTTTATACAGAAAAGAGATTTCTTATTCGTCGTTGGTTGAGATAAGAGCAAATAGCTCATTTTTGAATGATGATTTTATATCGACCGGTGGATTTATCAAATATGATATGAGAACAAGTGAATCCAAGCACTCCACGGCAATGTTATTGCGAAGGGAAAAGGCATTAAAAACCGAACTCAACTTCGATTATACCTATGAGGATTTCCAAGCTGATGATTTACGGGGATCAGCAAATGACATTAATATGAAAATCCGCAGGGCATTGACTATGAGAGCGTTGGCCGGCTACGAGAAAGGATTAAGTAAGCATTTGATTCCCATAGGCGTCTATTCTCATCTTGGGTATCAAGGCAAACTAATCTCCGCCAAAAAACCTGCTTATACTTATGATTGGGATGCAGGGATTTATTCGTCGTTTCTGGTCAGGGCTTCAGTTGGAGCCTTTGGCGGGACCTCATTCCAGCTTCCCGATTATTACTCACTATTTTTCAAAGAAGATATCTATGCGGTGGGCAATCCTAACTTGAGACCGGAGAAAGGAAAGCTGGTTGGTTGGAGGGTTAATGCGGCTATAATGGGAGATTACCCTATTACAGCAGGTTATATTTTCACCCGAAGTCGGATAAATGACATAATTATTTGGAAACAGAGATTTGATGGAAAATACTCTCCGGCCAATATTGAAGAGGCAGTCCTCACCACAGGCAGTTCGAGCTTTGAGATAGGCAATCAAAATTCACCCATGAATCTGAAATTCCAGCATAATCGCTATCGGCCTCTGAACAAAAGTGAGTTCAGATTGCATAGGGATAAATATCTTCTTTTCAGGCCGCTTTATACTGCCTCTCTAGTGATGAGTTGGGGAACGGCGCGCGCTCGTCTTGAAATCAGCCATCAATGGGTTGGCAAAAGATATATTCGGATGGAAAATACTATGTGGTTGAATGATTACCAGATAACCGCCATAAATATCCTATACAGATTCGGTATAGGCAAAGCCAAGATCGCATTACGGGCAGGAATTGAAAACCTGGGCGATGAGCCTTATGAAATAATCGAACGATATCCATCGCCAGGGAGAAATTACAAAATCGGAATTGACGTTTCTTTATAGGAGGTTCTTTAAATGAAATCATTGCTTGCATCAATTATCATCGCGACTGTAATACCGATTGCCCAAGCTGGTGCTGATGATTATCTCTATGTTGTCAATGGGATGGCCCAGACGCTTAGCAGGATCAATCTCACTTCATCAGTCGTCGAGAATCACATTTTAACTCTCGGAGTAGCCCCCAATGATATCAAAATCTCGGGAGACAGCGCTTATGTCCTTAATTCTACATCGGATAATATCCAAATATTTGATTTGATAGGCCAGAATGAGGTCGGTACAATGGAATTCGCCCAAGGTGGTAATCCGTGGGAGATGGCTTTTGCGGCTAATGGTTCTTTATGGGTGACAAATTATGTCAGCGGACGATTGTATGAGGTGGATATCCCCAGCAGAAGCATTTTGCGGAACATACCAATTGGCAATACTTTGGAGGGGATTTTGATTTATGGGAGCAGGATTTTTGTCACGGATGTAAATTACAATCCCGATAATTTTTCATTTGGCGACGGCAAATTGTATTATTCGGACTTGCCGGAACTCACCAATTGGTCGAGCGTTACGGTCGGCGTCAATCCGCAGAGGATGCTCATCGGTTCCGATGGCAATCTTCATATCATCTGCACTGGCAATTATTCTGATACATTCGGAGCCATCTATGTAATCGACCCGACCACCGTTTCTATAACCGATAGTATTAGTATCGGGGGCTCGCCCGGCTACGGAGTATTGAACAAAAATAATCTAGTTTTCCTTGGTGCGGGAGGTTGGGTTGATTATGGAGAGGTTTATTGTTATGATGGCGCCACTTACGAAATCTTGAATGGCCCAGCGAATCCGATCCAGACCGGCGCGGGCGCCGGAGGCATGGTTACTGACATTTATGGGAACGTTTATAGCTGTAATTTTATGGAAGGCACCGTGAGTAAAATCAATCAATTTCGGCAGGTTGTAGGAACTTTCTTCGTGGGTGATGGTCCTCAAGTGGCAGCATATTACAATCCCGATGCAACCGGATTTGATGATGGTTATCCCCTGGACAAATCTGATTTGACCTTAACACTATATCCTAATCCTTTCAATAGCTGGCTGTCGATCTTGGCCACTGGATTTCGGAGCGGCGAAAAACTTGATATCCGCATATATAATTTACAGGGCAATCTGGTGCAGGAATTTAACGATGTCATTACCGGCGGCAATCAAATAGTCCATAGATGGAACGGATCGGAATTGGCTTCCGGAATATATTTTCTGTGTGCTTATTCCCATTATGGAACTACACAAACCAAATTGACCTTGACCAAATAATAGGCCCTAATTTTTAAATCCTGTTTATGAGACGCCGATACTATTAAAAAGGCATAAGCAGATTTACATTTATGCTCTTATGCAATGTTAATGAACGATTTTTGATACGGATGATTGAATATATGGGCGGTGCCAATAGTTAAACTGTGGGTTCCCTTAAGAAAATTGAGGAGGCGGCGCTACCTGCTTCAAACAAATCGATCAAGAACGGCTCAATGTGATGAGAGAATGAAAGGATACATTTCAAAGGAAGTTTCACCTAGATTCGCCAGAACAGTTCTTCCGGAAATCCTCCGGGATCCGTATCGTAATGCGATGATGATTGCCGACATAATGCAGCTTCATCAATCCTGCGACTATGATGCGGCATTTGAGGGTGATCGGTTGGCGGGATTAATCTCCTATTACAATGATTTGCCTTTCAGAGCAACTGGATTATATTGCCCGGATCCCGGCTGTCTTCCAGATCTTCTTGCGAACCGCTCTTTGACCCATCCTGAGCAGATTAACGATTCCTTCTATGCATTATTAGAAGGAAAATTGAAAGATGCGCTGGAAAAAAATGATTTACTGTTTGGATATTCTGAAGAATATCGGATGCGATATATTCCCGGGAAAATAGAGCTCAGAAGTATTCCCACCAATATAAAAATCGCAAGGTTGAGTGAAGAGGATTTGGGGGAAATTTCCAAGCTTTATAGCATTGTGCCGGCAGTCGCCTGGACGCCGAAGTCGCTTGTATATGGGCCATATTATGGCGCTTTTGATGGATCCAAGCTGGTTTCGATTGCCGGAGTGCATTTTAATACCAAGTATGTGGCTGAAGTAGGCAATATAGTTACCATGCCAATGTACCAGAATAGGGGCTTAGGGCGAGCGGTTACACAAGCAGTAATCAACGAGCTCATGAGAGGTTCCAGAATAATTTTTCTCTGTGTACTCACCGGCAATATCACTGCAATCCATTTGTATCTTCAAATGGGCTTTGAAATAACTGATACTGTATATCTCTGCAAGTTTTCACTGGCCTCGTCTTATGCCAGCCTCCCCGCTTAGTCCTATGACTCCGCTTAAGCAAACCTGATAAGGACTTGAAAATTTATCACTTATGCCGATAACCATAAATGGGATCTACCTATCAAAACTTTTAGCCAATTTACATTTTGGTCAAAATGGACGCTCACACAACCGCCAATAAAAACAAGAAGCCGCCTGCTATCGCTCACGAACCTGCTTTGGGACTTATCGGCTCGTCGGCAGGTCTTTCGCGCCCGGCTACCACTATCAAAAATTTATTCAGTGTCGATGTGGAGGATTATTACCATGTCAGCGCATTCAACGAAGTCATAAAGCCGGAAGACTGGGTGAATTACAAGAGCCGGCTCATACCAAATATCTTGACGATTTTGGAGCTGTTGGAAAGACATTCGGTGAAGGCGACCTTTTTTGTACTGGGGTGGGTGGCAGAGAAGTTCCCGGATAGCATAAGCTTGATCCATAATTATGGCCACGAGATTGCCAGCCATAGCTATTCACATCGTCTCGTATATAAGCTAACTCCGGAGCAATTCAGGGAAGATACGTACAAATCGAAATCAATCCTTGAAGATATAACTGGTGAAGCGGTGATTGGATATCGCGCCCCAAGTTTTTCCATCACCCCGGACTCGCAGTGGGCATGGGAAATACTTCAGGAATTGGGATTCAAATATTCATCCAGTGTTTTTCCCATTAGTCATGATCGCTATGGTTTCTTGAGAGTCCCGCGAGTTTTATTCAATGTGAATATGCGGTTTGGAGCTCAACTTAAAGAATTGCCGATGAGCACTATCAAAGTTTTCGGCAGGAATTTTCCAGTTGCCGGTGGTGGTTATTTGAGGCTTTTCCCTTATTGGTTCACTTCCAGAGCGATAAGACAATTAAACAATGGCAATATCCCGGCGGTCGTATATGTCCATCCCTGGGAGCTTGACCCCTATCAGCCGCGAGTAAAATGCAATCTGAAAAGTAAGTTTCGTCACTATACGAATCTTCACACAACTGCGTCTAAATTGAAAGCGCTATTATCCGAATTCAAATTTACGAGGATAGAAGACTATATCACTTCTGACAACGTTAAAGGTGACTCGTCTGACTCATCATAAATATAAATGGAATAATTTTCTTGACCATCACATCCTTTGTATGCTATAAAATGACATATTCTGTTAATGTGATACTTGATGGATAATCTCATAAGCAAAAAAAACAACCAATCATCAGGAGGAGTATGATGAAAACCAAATTGACACTGGCGTTACTTGTTATTTTCGTAATGGGGATTGCCTTACCGGTATTGGCGCAAATGGATATCGGACCAAAAGCTATAGGCTTAAAAGGGGGATATGTCGATGCCGAAGGCCCAGAAAACAGCACTTTCGGTGTTGGTGCGATTGTTGACCTGGGAACCTTTATGCCTCAACTGGGATGGGAAGCAGAGGCTACCTATTGGTCAAAGAGCTATGATGAAATGGGAGCCAGCGCAAAATTGCGTGACATCGCGATCCTGACATCTGGCAAATACTTCTTCCCGGTCCCCCAATCCCAATTCTCGCCCTTCATTGGCGCAGGGGTCGGTGTGCATCTGCTGAAGGCAGAAGTTGACCTACCATCCTACTACGGATATGGTGGGGGAACTGCAAGTACGAGTGACAGTAAATTCGGTTTCCATTTCCTGGGTGGCTCCGAGATGGAGTTCACTCCACAAATCAGTGGCTTCGCGGAGTTCAGATACGCTCTTGTATCCGACGCCGACCAGATGTGGATTATGGGTGGCATAAAATACAAACTGGGAGTGAAGTAGAAATTTATCAAGGTGATGAATGAGCCCCGCGTCTGCGGGGCTCAGCTTGATGACACGGGATATTTTTCCCCTTATCCAACCCAAATCTCTAATGCCGTTTCTCCCTTATGATCATTATATCCTATTGAGACTCAACACAATATTGGTTTCTGGGTCGCCATTTTCCAGTTTCTTTTCGACAAGGCGTCTCTGAATGCCGGATCGATAAATATTTATTTTCTCAATTGCTTGAGAAGAAAATAATTTGCTATCTCTGGTTCATTTAACTATATACCTTGTGAAAAATACCTCAAACTTAAAACAACCTTTTTTGTCTGGACTCAGGAGGATATGATGAGGAAAAAAGTTGGAATAATAGGCGGTGGACACGTTGGCGAATGCACGGCGATGTATCTGGCAGAAAAAAATATCGCTGATATCGTATTAGTAGATATCATTGAAGATATGCCCAAGGGCAAGGGACTGGATTTGCTTCAGGCAGGGCCGCTACGGGGATATGATTGCATGGTGGTCGGCTCCAATGACTTCGCCGATCTCAAAGGATGCGATATAGTGGTGCAGACTGCCGGACTTCCGCGCAAGCCGGGCATGACCCGCGAAGACCTCATCACTAAAAATGCCGACATCATCAAGAATTGCGCTGAGAAAATCAAACAATACGCTCCCAATGCGATGATTCTAATGGTGGCTAATCCCCTCGATATTATGACCTACCATGCCTATAAAGTTACCGGGTTTAAAGCCAATAAGGTATTCGGTCAGGCGGGCATTCTTGACAGCACTCGTTTCCGTGCCTTCGTGGCGATGGAATTAGGGATTTCGATGAATGATGTTCAGGCGCTGGTCCTCGGAGGCCATGGCGACACTATGGTTCCATTACCGAGATACACGACCGTCTCCGGCATCCCAATTACCGAACTAATTTCCAAAGACCGAATTCAGGCCATTTCCAATCGCACCCGCGATGGTGGCGGCGAAATAGTTAAATTGCTAAAAACCGGCTCCGCCTATTATGCTCCGGCGGCCGCTACGGTTGAAATGGTGGATGCGGTGATTTCGGACCGCAAGAGAGTAGTACCCATCTCGGCCCGTTTGACCGGCCAATATGGCATCAATGATCTGTATATCGGCGTGCCGGCGGTCCTCGGTAGTGATGGTGTTGAAAAAATCATCGAATTGGATCTCGGCAAGGAGGAGTTGGATTCATTAAGAAAATCGGCAGATACTTATAAAGATATGCTAAAAGTTCTGGGTTATTAGCCCCATAGGATGGGTCAATCAAATCGCACATGGATAAAACTTGATAATGCACTGGAAGTCGCTTGCTATCGAAATTAGGATCGATTGACCCATCTATTTGAAAATAGAAATGATGGGTCAAATCAATCGAGATTGGGCATTCTTGGTAGTTTCGCTGATCGCTCGAATGTGATCTTAAGCCAACCCCGGATTGACCCATCCTACGAACCGACCTGCTCTTCCTTCATTAATTCCCCAAAATACTTTTCACTGCACTCCGGACAGATCAAGTGGCTGAAGTCCGCATTCGAGTTGCTGGCGACGTAGGTCTCGACATTCTGCCAATAGTTCTTATCATCACGAATCTTTTTGCACCAGGCGCAGATCGGTATAATGCCCCGTAATTGCTTGATATTATCCAGCGCCTTCTGCAGTTCTACAACTTTGGTCTGTAATGATAATTCGAGATTCACTATTCGTTGTCCTACGTTGATTCTTGCCTTTAGTTCGGCCATATCGAATGGCTTGGCTATATAATCATCAGCCCCTGCATCCAGCCCTTTGACAATATCGCCTTTGTTCTGCTTGGCGGTAAGCATAATGATATAAAGATATGTTTTTTCTTTTTGTTGGCGAACCTCTCGACAGACATCAATGCCATCCTTGCCGGGCATCATCCAGTCCAAAATAGCCAGGCAAGGCGCATCGTCTTGCATTAACGCCTCCAGCGCTTCATTCCCATCCTTAGCCACAATCACTTCATGATCCCATTTTGAAAGGATGGCCTTAAGAAGCTTGCGGGAAACAACGTCATCTTCGGCGATTAGGATTTTCATAGAACAGTCTCCTTCTTTGTGAATGTTTGCAAAGTGGAACAAAGTCTGCTGATTTCCTTATCGAGCCGGGTGTACGCTTGATCAACATCAGCCAGTTCGCTATTACGTCCCATCTCCTCCAATTTCAGCGCGGCTTCACGGGCGGTCTTGGCGCTGAAGTTGCCCACCGAACCCTTCAAAGTGTGCGCAACTCGTTCCAACACCCTGGCGTCACCCCGCACAATGGCTTCCTTTATTTGGGCCAATAATTTCTGGGAATCCTCGATAAAAAGTTCAGCTAATTCCGCCAGAAGCTCTTTATCTCCGCCAACGCGCTCCATAACCGAATTTATATCCATAACACTTTGATCGTCAGTTGCCAAATCTTCCGTAACAATTTTCCCTTCGGGCCCGGAGACCAAGCCATAGATGGCATTAAAAAGCTCGGTGGGGTTGATTGGCTTGGATACATATCCATCCATACCTGCTTTTCGGCAGAGTTCACGATCACCTGTCAGGGCGTGGGCGGTTAGGGCGATTATGGGAATATGCCCGCCATCTTTTGCTTCTTTTCTGCGAATGGCCGCCGTCGCTTCAAATCCGTCCATAACCGGCATCTGAACATCCATTAGAATAAGGTCAAACTGCTCATTTTGTAAAATATCCAGCGCTTCCTGGCCATTATCTGCTATCACCACCGTGTGCCCCCGCTTTTCCAGCAAACGGGATGCCAATTTCTGGTTAACGAGGTTATCTTCTGCGAGCAAAATATGCAAGCTCCGATGGCATTTCCGGGGCGATTGATCCTGACCTGAAAAAATGGTATTATTTTCATCGATCTTAGGACCTGCCATCTCGGTCATGATAGCATTCAATAAAGCTGATTGCTTTATTGGCTTTCCCAGATATGTGGAAATGCCTAATTTGCTGAAACGATCCCTATCGCCGGGACAAAATGCAGAAGTCAGCACTATTATCTTTAACCCTGCCAATTCGGGAATCCGTTTGATCTGTTCTGCCAGCATAAAACCATCCATACCCGGCATTAAGACATCCAGCAATATCAATTTGTAGGAGGCGCTCTCCGCACAGGCGTTTTTCAACGCTTCGAGAGCTTCTTTTCCGCCGGGAACACTGTGCGGTTGTAGTCCCCAATTCTTCAGCAAGGTGCAAAACAAATGGCGATTGGTTTCATTATCATCCACAACCAGGACTCTTAGACCCACCAAATCCATTTCCTGTCCGGCGGTTTTTGGCTCCTGTTCTGTTTGCAGCGCGAACTCAACGACAAAATGAAATGTCGTTCCGGGTCCTCCCGCTCTCAAGGGGGGAATTAGGGGTGGGGTTAAATTCCCCTCTTGAGATGGGATTAAGGGGTATGTAGAGGCCGATGGGGAACAGGCCCCGTCCCTTCGGGACACCCCTCTTAAGAGGGGAATATCCCGTTCCTCGTCCGTATTCAAGTTGGAGGGGCTTTCAATCCAGATTTTGCCCCCCATCATTTCCACTAATTGCTTGGATATGGTGGTCCCTAATCCGGTACCGCCATATTTTCTGGTAGTGGAACCGTCAGCCTGAACAAAACTCTCGAATATCGCTTCTTGGCGATCTAAAGGAATGCCCACGCCGGTATCGGAGATTGAGAAATGGAGTATTACGCCTCTCGCAGACGCGTCGTCTTGGGTCAATTCCCCTCTTGAGAGTGGATTAAGGGGTGTGTCAAGACGGACGATTTCGGTTTCGGATTTGCCCGATAAGTCGGATTCCAATTCTATACGGCAAACAACCTCCCCCTCTTCAGTGAACTTCACCGCATTCCCAGCGAGGTTTATGATTATCTGTCGCAGTCGGACAGGATCGCCGAGCAGAAAATCGGGCACCGATGGATCTATGTAGGTTATCAATTCCAAGCCACTTTGATGCGCCTTGATGGATAGGGTTTCAATTGCTGATTCAACCATGTCGCGCAGCGAGAACTCTATTTGTTCGACTACCATTCGCCCGGCTTCAATCTTGGAAAAATCCAGGATATCATTGATGATGGCCAAAAGATTGTCCGCAGATGTCTTGACCATCCCAAGATATTCCCGTTGCTCACTGGTCAAATCGGTTTCCATAGCCAATTCAGTCATCCCGATGATGCCATTCATCGGCGTGCGTATCTCATGGCTCATATTGGCCAGAAATTCGCTCTTGGCGATATCGGCGACTTCGGCCGCTAATGCCATATTATTGGCGTGGTCGATAGCTTTTTCAAGCTGGGCATTGATAGTTTCCAACTCGCGATTGCTGGCCTCTGCCGCCTTCTTGGACTCCTGCAACTTCTCCTCGGCCCGTTTGCGCTCAGTGATGTCACGGGCGGTTGAGAGCGCCCCCTTTATTCTTCCTTCGCCGTCCTTGCTCACTTTGCACCACCTTGCCAGCAAGCGTATCTCCCCATCCCGGCGGCGCTGCAAGCTTTCGACATAGATGATGTCTTCACCGCCATCAATAATTGGCTGTACCTTGTCGTATGTTGTTTGCTCTCCTACAAAATAGTGCTCCGCCGGCTTGCCAATCACGTCGTCGCCAAAGAACTCGTAGCCGGTCCGGTTGGCCCAGGTGTACGCCTTGTTAGTATCAACCTCCATGATGATATCCGGCACGGAGGCCAACAGCGCTTCATTACGAGCCGACAACTGTCTGATCTCTCTTTCGGCCCCTTTGCGCTCAGTAATATCGCGAATCGTCCCCTGAATGATTATCGGTTTTCCAGCCTTATCCAGAATAAAGCGACTGTTAATTGAAACAGGAATTCTCCGTCCATCCTTTCCTCGCAAGGTAATTTCATAGTCATCAACATATCCTTGACGCCGGAGAGACACGAGCAATCCCTTCCTCTCCTCCGGGTTGCAATAAACATCGGCTACCGGGCGACCGATAAGTTCCTCAGGACTGTAACCGGAAAGCCGCAGACAGGATGGAGAAATATCGGTGATTATCCCTTTCATATCGGTCTGGTAGTAGAGGTCGATAAACGATTCGAACACTGACCGGTATTTTGTTTCGTTTTTTTGCAATTCTCCCATACCTTGCCGGATGCTGTTTAACATCGTATTAAAGGCATTCGCTAATGCGCCCACTTCGTCCGAGGAGCTTATCCGAATCTCAATATCATTATTACCATTAGCAACCAAGGTGGCGGCCTCGCGAAGTTGTTTCAGGGGTTTAGTTATCATACCGCTGAAAAACAGGGATAAGGAGATACCGAAAATGAGGATAGCAACGCTGATGAAAAAAGCAGTGTAAGTATTTCGCGAAATGCTGCCATACATTCCTTCCAGCGACGCTCCTAAAAGCAAGGTGCCATAACTGTCATCCAAATAATTGATCGGAAGCTTTTCGGTTTGCACCCTTATGCCATCCATTTTCACAATGTCCTCCGCTTTCATTGGAACCTTGTCAACTTCAGAGTTATTGTGCTCCAACAACTTCATTATGTCTAACTTGAGGCCCTTGGGATTATATACCGCGAATTGCTCGCCGGCGGTGTCCAGCAAAATAATATATACCAACGAGCTATCGCTCTTTGCCCAATCCATTGCGCCGGTGATGGCGGCATAGTTATCGGAAGACAATGCCGCGCCGATACCTAATGTCAGCATTTCTGCCATTCCATGCAATTTGCTTTCAATGGACACAAAGGCTTGTTTCTTCTGCTCTTTCGGATAATAGGTAAATATAAAAAGAGCAATCGAGATCATTATGAGAACCGAACTAAGGACGAATTTAATCCGTATCGGAAAGCGGGAAAACAGGTTGGTCATCTCAAACAAGCTCTCTTTCGTTTGCTGAATGTTGCTCTTACTTCAGGGGGTAGTCTTCGGCGCTGGGGCTCTTGCCGTCAATGGTTAGAATCTTCACGGTGTCATCCGCATCGGCCATATCCATAAACGAAATCGCCCCGCGATTATGCATCACAAATTTCTTGTTAACCTCAACGTCATCAAATTTTGTCGGCGGAATGGCCGTCCCTCCGGAAAGTATCAGCTTGAGCCAATGCACTTTTGCCTTGTTCAAGGTCATACCCAAAACAGATTCAAAAAAACTTTCCATTAATGGAGCATATTCGGCAAGCACTATATTTTGGCCATCAGAAAATACCGTAGTTTTCCCCAGGTAAGCCCTCTCGAGCATCTTCATCGATATGTCGGCCATGGGGTTGTTCTTGTTGACGACCACCGCTATCTGCGCCTGTGCCGCAGTTGAAAGAGTTAATACCAGTAATATAATTGCCAGAATATTAATTGTTGCCGCTTTCATTGTGATCTTGACCCGTCAATTATACATTAAAAAGCTACTGCTATGGAAGCTACATAGAACTGGTAGCTGTTGACCGTCTCACCTTCACTTCGGAACTGGATTTCATTTTTCAGTTTGACGCTCGGAGTTATTGAATAATTGATTCCAAAAGTCGTCGCATTATGAGTGTGACCATCTTTGTCAATATTGTCCCCAATCCATTCATACCTGGCGAAAGGAGTAAGTTTATCGAAAAAAGTATATGCGCCCAAAAGATAATATCCTGATATCTTCCGGAAGTCGCCGCTGGGCGCCCCAGAAATGTCCAATCGCTCTAAGCTGGCGAGCAATACCTCTGTCTCAAGATGAATATCCTCATAATCGAATTCAGAATCAAAACCCAATGCGTTTTGTCTGGCATTATTGGCATCGCCATTTCTATCGGTATAATAGGAGGCTCCAAGCCGCAAAGTTTCTATGGGAAGGGATATGATCAAACGCCCGCCAATACCTTTGTTGGCATTATTGTCCCGTTCGGTCGGACTCGGCCCCCTGCCGTTGCTGAGATAAAGCTGATATTTGCCTTCCCATTTGTTTGCGGACAACGTTCCCAATACCTGAACTCCGGTACCGTGTTTGGCAAACAAGCGTCCTTTGCCCATGAATGATAATTCGTGCTCGCCATAAACAGATTGCGGTACGAAGGTGGAAATAAAGGTAGGGGTAGCGTCGTGCCTTTCGTTGTAGATACCGAAGGGGGTTAAAAATGTTCCCATTCTAAGCTGGAAGGCGTCAGAGTATTTATACTCCAAATAGGCCCTGGCCAGATAGATATTTCCGATCATTTCGCTCGGCGAATAGAAAGGGCCATGTTCCCAGGCAACCTCGGCAAACACCCTGAATTTGTTGTCCAGCGGATAGATGGTTATGATATTCAAATGATGCTGATCGAAGGTCCATATCTTTCCCGCGGCATCTTTATTGCTCACTTCGGCTTCCATGTCAAAGAACCCATAGACTTCTAACTTGGACTGCTCTGCATATCCTGGTTCCGCCAGAAGGCCCAAAGCAATCATGGCCAAGAGAAATACAAAAATTCTCTTGGCCCAACAATTAGCGGCGATCCGATTATTAAGCCCCTTATTCATACATTGCACCCAATTTAAGCCCAAAAGGTTGTGTTTGTGCTCAGCAAATGCTTTCTGCCCTCATAAAGAACCAATATTGCCAAATTATTATCGCTGAAGCTCCTTCATGCACCCCACCGCATTGTTTATCGGCAAATCCGCCGCCTGCTTTAGAATGACCCCACCAGCGGCAGAGAGGTATGGGTAAATCTATGTGCTTCCTCGGAAACTACGAATATTACTTTCAACCATCCACCATCAGCGGTTGAAGGCGCGCTATAAGGGAGTGCTAAAAAACCCTATTAGTTAAAGAAAAACTGCTTAACTGTCATTCCCGCGAAATTGGAATTTCATATTAATCAAATAAATAGGTAGGCCGTCCCGATTTCATCGGGATTGTCTGGTGTTCAGATGTTCGCAGACAAGAATGTCTGCGCTACCCTCTTACTGGGGTTTGTTGAAAAAGCTGGGTTGCCCTGAAAAAGAAAGGGCTCCAAAAAATTCTTTTCTTTCTCTCCTTCTCCCATTAATTGGGAGAAGGAGTCGAAGGATGAGGGAGCTTATGGGGTTACACCCTCATCCGTCCCCGCTTCAGGCGGGGCCACCTTCTCCCGACTAAGCGGGAGAAGGTTGAGATCATTTTTCGAGTTTCCTGGCTTTTTCAACATTCCCTTCCGCGGGAAAAATATATGAGGAGCGTAAGGAAACGATATTTTCAAAACTCAAGCATGGCGGGTGAACCCGCCGATATAGTTCCATACCCAAAAAATAAAAAAATAAACTCTTGAAATATTGTTCCGAATATGCTATATATAATATGTGCAGGAGCGAGGAAGATTGAAAAAACCTTTAACAATTCACTAATTAAGGTGACCCCCGGGAGTTGAGCGTACGCCGTGACCTCCTTATTTTAAGGAATAGCGAAAGCAAAACACTCCTGATGCGGTCGTAAAGCCTTTAACGTAGCGTTCCAAAAAGCGTTACTTCAATCATCCCGCTCCCAAAATTAAGAGCCGCCCATAATGGGCGGCTTTATTATTAAAGGAGAAGTTGCGCGCCAACCAGGAAATTTTATTTCAGAAGGACTATCTTAGCGCAAGAGCTTGCACTTCCAACTTTAAGTGAGGCAAAGTAGATTCCCGAGGAATATGCCGACCCATTCCAAATAATGCTATTATTCCCAGCCGGTTTGATTCCCTCAATCAAGACATCGATTATCTCTCCCATTATATTGATGATTTCCACCCGCACAAACTCTGATTCTTCGAGAAAAAAGGCGATTTCTGAATAGGGATTGCACGGATTGGGCGAACAGGTCAGATCAAATGCCTTGCCGATATCCGCCGCCATGCGGTTGTTGCCCGGCCTTGTCCAACCACAAATACTATAATTCGAATACGTTCCACCAGCGACGCCACACTCTTTTCGGAATTCAAGCCTGCTGGAATCCTGGATATCATCCGGGTAATTTCCCGCATAACAACGATATACATAAATTCCTGACGGGGCATTCCAAGGAATCTCCTGAACTATATTCGAATCACTAAATTGGCCTAAGGCCCCAACAGGAATAATATAATTCCCTAAAGGTCCCATTTCCGAACCATTCGGAAAGGTGAGCATTTGCCAGACATCTATACTATCCAAAAGGGCGACATTATTGGTCAAATTCCCGGTATAGCTGAAACTACCTCCAGAACGAGGTATGATGATTTCTGGCAAATGAGGCCTTATTTCCACGTCAACCCGGCCCACATTTGGCATCGCCACAAGGTTCAATTTGGCGCCTTGATATATCTCTTTAGTGAAATCATCCTGCACAAAAGCGACAAACTGGCAATTCTCCAGAACTAATCCTAAATCTTCAAAATCAAAGTCATAGGAAAAATAATATTG
Organism: candidate division Zixibacteria bacterium CG_4_9_14_3_um_filter_46_8; assembly: GCA_002791595.1. Taxonomy (GTDB): domain Bacteria; phylum Zixibacteria; class MSB-5A5; order UM-FILTER-46-8; family UM-FILTER-46-8; genus UM-FILTER-46-8. The sequence goes on along the minus strand of PFXJ01000071.1, from coordinate 10,889 downwards.
CGAACCGGCTGACATTGTCAAAGTATCACCTTCCGTATCAGGAAGCATACCGCGGAAGGTCTGATGATGCCAGAAGGTGGCATTGGGAGCATGATAATAGAGATTGGATTCTGTCACCGCCACCCGGACATTCACCGGATACGAAGGCATCTCATCAATGGCATCGATGGCCACATTAATGAATCCCGAACCATCCACTTGATCCAAGGACCCGGTTAGGCTTATGCTAAGGGGAGATGGAACCGGCATTCGTGACAAAATGCTATCTTCGTAATCAGTAAAATAATTACTATAAGTCCCATCCACAAAAAAGCGGGGGGTTCCACTCATTCCGTAGAACAGAATCCTCTGCATATTTTGTTCGGGATTAAATTGATAGTAAGGATCCTGAGAATCCGGAGAACTGCGGTGATAGCGGATTAGGATTAGATTTTCAGGATAAAGAGGAAACAATCGATCCAACTCATTATCGGCGAAAAAACAATAAACACAGCCGGTGTTAGTTACAAGCTCCCCCACGACCATACGATCAACCGCCCATAACATCGAAGCGGAAGATAAGATCCAGCCCACTGTCAGCCCCACAAGCGATCCCCACGGCTTGTGCCGAAAACCCATAGATCTCCTCTTGAAAAAATATTATATTAAAATTTGAGAATTTCGAGAAAATAAAAGGTAGGATTTATGTAGAAGAACACTTTTCCTGAAAAAGGGAAAGCCGACATCAAATATTTAATGCTATATATAGCAAACAAGCGTATGTTTGTCAAGAATAATTTATTGATGAACAATTCTGCTTTCGGGAACGAGAATAGCATTGTTGCTTAAAATATATTTATTATTTAGATTGATTGATATGTATTTTTGGCGCCAATGCTATCGAAGGATTCATGAAATATTTTAAGGCGATCACTCCGACAATTCTATTGTTCATTGCCGCATTCTTAATCAAAGGTTGTGCCGATACAGAGCAACGACCTTCCAGCAATGCCGCCGGGGAATTTCCGGAAACGGAGCTTTTTAACTCTACCATCATTTTTACTGCGAAGGACATTCGCAGCACTATCATCAGAGCCAAATATATCGCCAAATACAGCGGTGAGAAAAGAGCCTTCGGAAAAAGTATTGACGCCGATTTCTATGATGAAAACGGTGAATATACTTCGAATTTGGTAGCTGATTCCGGTTGGATTGATGAGAAGAGCCAGAAAATGGAAGTGCGTGGAGACGTGGTCTTAATCAACAATGAGGGGGCGAAATTAGAAACGCAAAGTCTGACCTGGGACTCCGACATCAAAAAAATCGTCACCGATGATTTCGTGAGGATTACGCGCAAGAATGACATATTGACCGGCTATGGCTTGCGCACAGACCAGAAGCTGGAGAATATCGAAATCCTCCGCAATATTCAGGGGAAAGTGGAGGAGCTTCCGGAAGAGGACTCCATTGATGGCGGGAAATAAAATATGGCCTATGAAAGAATAAAGATATTCAAATGGTTGTTACCCACTGCACCTCAATCCCTCAGATGGTAAATGGAAATTATGTTAATGTGATGCGGCGAATTTATCGATGAAACTTCAGGCGCAAAAGCTTATTAAGAATTATCGACGACGCACCGTCGTCAATGAGATTGACATTGAGGTCAACAATGGGGAAATCGTTGGCTTATTGGGTCCGAATGGAGCCGGCAAAACCACAACCTTTTATATCATTACCGGATTCATAAGACCCGACTCAGGCGAAGTTCTTCTTGATAGCGAAGAGATAACAAAACTTCCGATGTATCGCCGGGCCAGATTAGGAATAGGATATCTTCCCCAGGAGCAATCCGTATTTCGAAAGCTGACTGTGGAGCAAAACATCATGGCGATTTTAGAAATGCAAAAGTTGAAAGCGTCGGAACGAAAGAATCGGTGTGAGGAACTTTTGGGGGAATTGGATATTACTCACTTGGCGAAAAACAAGGCTTATACTCTGTCCGGAGGAGAAAGGCGACGGGTGGAAATCGCGAGGGCGATGGTGACCAATCCGCAATTCATGTTGCTGGACGAACCTTTCTCGGGCATTGATCCTATTACGGTTGAAGAGATTCAGAAGATCATATATAAACTTAAGGAAAAGGGATTGGGCGTTCTAATCACGGATCATAATGTCCGTGAAACACTTTCAATCACCGACAGGGCCTACATCATATTCGAGGGTCGAATTCTGAAGTCCGGCACTGCCGAGTTTCTGGCAAATGACCCCGAAGCCAGAAAGATATATTTGGGAGAGAAATTCCGACTTCATTAGGTTGATAATATCAGGTTGTATAAGAGGCTATAATGGAAACAGCAAATGGTATCAGGCGAGATAATATTGCCATCGGCATTACTGTAGTAGTATCAATAAATGCATTCATCACATATCTACTGACGATGGCGCCGTCAATCCCTTTCTGGGATTGCGGCGAATTCATAGCGTGTTCATACACCCTGGGAGTGGCACATCCACCGGGGACGCCGCTATTTATCTTGATAGGCCGGCTGTTTATGGTCTTTGTTCCATTTCTTAATAATTTGGCGGAACGGGTAAATTTTATCTCGGTGCTGACTTCATCTCTGGCGGTCGGTCTGAGTTGTTTGATAGTACTCAAAATTCTTAGGGCATGGTTTAAAGAAAAATCAGCTTTGTATCCGTATAATCTTCTCATTTATCTCGGGGGCATTGCTGCTGGTTTATATCTTACTTATTCTTCAACTTTCTGGTTTTCTGCAGTAGAGGCAGAAGTCTATGGCACCGCGATGTTCGTGATGCAGTTTATTGTCTATCTGTCATTCCTGTGGTATGAGAATATTGGGAAACCGGCGCGATGGAGATATATTTTATTGATCTACTATCTGGCGTTTCTATCGATCGCCATCCATATGACCGTATTCCTGGTAGTGCCGGCGATTTTCATATTTATGATCTTCTCGGATAAAAGCTTGGCGAAAGACTGGAGGTTTTGGACGGTAGGTCTGCTTGTGATGCTCGCTTCCGCCGATTTCAAGTATTTCATTATAGCGGCGCTCCTGATAATAATCGTTGGGTTCTATTTTGCCTTCATCGCCAAGGGACCAGGATTATGGAAATTGGCATTTATGGTAGCGGTGTTAGCGGTAATCGGTTTCTCAGTCCATCTCTATATTCCCATCCGTTCAATGGGCAATCCCTATCTTGATATGAATGACCCCGAAACGGTGCAAAGATTTACATATTTTATGGAGCGTCAGCAGTATGGCGATAAGTCGATGCTGGAAAGCTTATTTACCCGCAAGGGAAGCTGGGGAAATCAATTCGGGAATTTTCATAATTTAGGATTCTGGTTTTTCTTCAAAGATCAGTTTTCTGGTTCAGGATTGGCATTATTGCCTTTGCTAATTGGGCTTTTGGGCGTCATCGTTTCGTTATGGAAGGACTTCAAACGCGGAGGGTTTTTGACCTTGCTTCTGCTTGCTGGGACGATAGGCCTGATTTTGTATATGAATTTCTCAGATGGCTTACACGGCGACCGCCTCGAAGTTCGGGATAGAGATTATTTTTTCACACCGGGCTTTCTGTATTTCGCAATGTATATCGGAATTGGAGTCGCCGGCCTCGGTCACTTCTTATATGACCACATCTTCTCTGGCAAGAATTTCGCAAAGATCGCTTGCCTGATTCCTGCTATTTTTATGATTCTCTTATCTTTATTTCATACCGCTCCGGCGCATTGGCGGAGTCACGACAGAACCGGCATCTACGTGCCCGAAGAATATGCCTATAATATGCTAAATTCATGCAAGCCCAATGCCATTCTATTTACTAATGGTGATAATGATACTTATCCGCTCTGGTGCGCCCAATTGGTTAATCATGTCCGTACCGATGTGAGAGTGATGAATCTTTCCCTGCTCAATACCGACTGGTACATACTCCAGCATAAGAATCAATTCGGAATTCCAATTCCTCTTGAAGATGATCAAATTAGATGGTCATTTCACCATGATGAAGCGGGCAATCTATTGATGACGCCTGCCAAGCCATTTGTGGATCCTGTAACCAAGCAGAAAAAATATCTTACTCCCAACAGGATGAATGTCAAGGCCGAGATGGTGCGGATGATCATAATGGAAAACAATTGGAAAGCCCCCATATACCTTGCCGCTACAGTCGGCGACGATGTTTTGGATGTCGCCAAGAAATTTCTATCAAGGAACGGAATGGTTTATGAAGTTACTCCTGAGGAGCATAACATGAAATTCGACGTTTCGATTACGGATTCGCTCCTCGATAAAGTCTATAAATACACAAACTTAAACAACCCGAATGTCGGTTTGGGTCAAACCGATCTGGCTATGTCGGTTACCTATCCCGAAACCTATATCTCTCTATCGGAGCAAATTCTTGCCGAGGGCGACACCACCGGCGCAATAGAACGATTGGAAAAAGCAAACGAAAATTTCCCCTATTATTTTCGCACCGCCATCAAATTGAAACAACTTTATACATCAACTAACAGGGCCGACCAGGGTCTTCAGGTGGTGCAGAAAGCGGCTGAAGCGGTCGCTTACAAAGCTCGCAGATATCCTGATGAAAAATTCTGGCACATGTTCCTGTCCCCATTGTATCTCGAATCCGGGAAAACCCTGGAGGCGATTGCTTCTTTCGAAAGAACTTTGGCCATCGATCCTGATGAACCGATGGTCCTGAACAACCTGCTCACCGCTTATAAAAAGACAGGGCAGAAAGATAAGGGTGTCAAACTGCTTGAATGGTGGAAAAAGAATTATCCCAATGATCAATATGTCCAGCAGTTGTATTCATTCTTCAGGCCGCAATTTAGATAATTAGCTCCGGTTGATCCAGCCAAAGGCCTTTCTTCGCCTCGAGCGTTTCCTCGGAGGAGTTGGAGGGGGGATTGGCTCATAAATCACAATTGTTCCGGCAACCCGATCCTGTATAGTGGGTACGGCATTGTTTTTGTGATGACGATATTCGCCATATCCCAACTGTATTATGGCCAATGCATAGCCCGAAACCCTCTTAATGTAATCCCATAAAGTCAACCTCTGATGAGAAAGCGCAACCACCCTGATTTTGATGATGCTCTTGCCGATGGTCTGCCCATTCCAGAAATATGTAGCTAACACAAAATAGGCAAAGGGTATCCCGAAATAAAAAAGCAAATCACTATACCAGCCACTGGGATTATAGGCATAAATTTTATATGTGAATGTCCCACTGCCTTTGACATACCATTTCACTATCCCGATGAAGAATAAAAGAACCTTTATGAGAATAACGATGATTACTACGTCAATTAGCATTGCCCGAATGCGTCGCTTTAAGCTGGCTGGTGCTGTCGGATATTCCATTTCGAGTATAGCGCTACCCCACATTTAAGTTAATAA